>CAMPJV010000122.1 GCA_946886975.1 uncultured Taibaiella sp.
ATCTTACATCCTTTCCGTGACCCTCCTGAGGATTCATAAAGATCAGCTAACCCTTTCAGCTTTGTGCCAAATGTCTGCGAACTGTTCGGGTTGTCGTTTGAACTGTGCGTGGACATATGGGCAGAGCGGCATCACCTTGAGGCTATGCTCCCGGGCATACCTCACCAACTCGGCAAGTAATTGTTTGGCTAGTCCCTTACCCTCAGCCTTAGGTAAGACTTCGGTATGGGCGGCTATAATTATGTCTCCAGAAGTGCTAATCTCCAGAAAGGCAATCTTTTCATCGCCTTCAAGCATATAGAAGTTGCCCTGGCCCTTTTCGTTCAATTCAAGCTTTACATCGCTCATGTTCTCTCTGTTTCGTGTCTAAATAATGGAAGGCAATACCTTCTCAATTTCGGCCCTGGAGCCTTCATATTGTTTTGGCAGCTTTAAGCTGCTTCCCAACTTCTCCTTCGGCTCATCTACAGTGAATCCGGGGTTATCAGTTGCGAGCTCAAAGAGCACACCTCCAGGTTCTCTAAAGTAAAGAGAAAAGAAGTAGTCGCGGTCAATCTTTGGTGTGATATTCAATCCTTTCCTTGATATCTTCTCCCTGTACTCCATTAAAACATTATCATCCTTTACACGGAAAGCCACATGGTGATTTGTTCCGGCTGCATTATATGCACGTGGTGCATCAGGCACTTCCAGCAAGTCAACGATCGATGCGTTTTCGACAGAAGAGGTAACAAAACGGTGACGATTACCCTCCTGCCGCAAGGGTGCGTAGCCGAAGATCTCGGTCAGAATAGTGGCTGTTGGACCGATGCTCCTTAAGGTGAGGGTGACACTGTGAAAACCCCTGACTGCCACTTGTGCTTTTACGTCAGCTGTTTCCCATGGCTTCCTGGTGTCCTCCTGAGAAGGGACTACAAGATTAATGCTCAGGCCGTCAGGGTCTTCAAAGGAGAGGAACTGTTCTCCAAAACGCTGCCCAAGCTTACCAACCTGAACGTTATGCGCCTTAAATCTTTCTTCCCAAAACTCAAGACTACCGGCAGGGACGGAGTAGTCGATCTCAGTGGCCATTCCAGCTCCGGTGGTACCTTTGTCGATGTTCTCCCAAGGAAAAAAGGTCAGGATAGTGCCGGCACTGCCGATCTCATCTCCGTAATAAAAATGATAAGTGCCAGGATCATCGAAGTTGACTGTCTTCTTTACCATTCTCAGCCCCATGACTTTGGTGTAGAAGTCATGATTCCTTTTTGCATTACCAGCAATAGCAGTGATGTGGTGTAAGCCTAATATCTGTGATGCCATAATCGGGATGATATGCAAGCAAAAGATGAGGCAACAAATGTACGCGGTGAATGCTTCACTACCAGAATGATCCTATTACCCAAATCTATTGGCAGCGGGATAAAGAAAAACCGCAGGACTACCCTGCGGCTTCTCTTCGTTGAAGTAGCTAACGCTACTGAAATTGGACATTCATCATGTTCTGAAGATTGGTCAACAAGAGATTATAGAGGAGTATATTGGAGGTGTTCGAAATAACGATGGTGCCGTTGCTTATCATTGCCTGCTGTAACATGGTGGCGTTGATGCCATTGGTTAGTTGTGCAAAATTCAACGAGAGTAAGGAAAGGTAGTCCATGCCACTTGAAATAGTAACGGGATCCTTCCACATAGCCATTAGTTCGAGAGGCTCATCAATGACGATCTCTACCGGTATGATGATGCCGCCGTCAACGTAATTGCCTGATACATATACTGTGTGAGCGACGGGGCTGGAGCCCAACTTCAACTTCAGCTTTACATTATCGTAAGTGCCGTAAGGTATGTTTACATTTCCGAGCAAGATGGGGTTGAAGATATTGATCTGCTGATCAACTTTTGACTTGTAGTGTACATGCGTACCGCCCTGATTGTTATTATTGCCGTTTCCATTCCCATTGCCATTACCGTTCCCATTCCCATTGCCTTTTCCATTACCATTGCCTTTGTGCTTTCCCATCAGCTTCGCATCGAACTGGATCTCATCGACGTTGATATATCCTGATGTCCAGTTGATAAGGAACGGAGGATTGGGCAACACAGGATGAAGACGGTAGGCCACAGATGAACCTGGACCCGTGGTTGCTGAAGTTGTAGTCAGGTTTGGAGAGACGTCGTCGTTGCCGTTATCCTTGCTACAGGATGCCAATACTGTACTTGCCAATAATGCCATGAATAAAGTTCTCATTCGTATCATATCTATTCGGTTTAATTGATCAATATTGCCGCTAAGCGCGGGTTTTGTGGAATGCTGCACAGAAGTTATGCCTTCAGCTATAAGAGATTCTTAAAAGTTTCAGAACTGATCGCGGCAGGAGTAAAAAAGTAAAACGTCCCTCATTACTGAGGAACGTTTTATCTACTTATTTGAAATTAGATTGCGCTTGAAGAGCTCGTTCTTGTCTTGCCGTTATCTACCCTGCTGTTTGTGTTGGTAGCGCCGCCTGAAGTGGTGGCGGTTGGGTATTTATAGTCAGCGCTTTCTTCCCTATTTACCCTGATGCGATTCTCCACATTCCTAACACCGGAAATGGATTCTACAAGGTCTTCTGCTCTACGCTTTGTAGAGCGGTCATAGACGCTTCCCGACAGAGTTACCTCAGAATTGTTTACACTTACTTCAATATCAGAAGCATCAACATAAGGATCGTCACTAAGGCGATCGTTGATATCCTCCCTGATACGTTCATCTGAGCGCTTGTAGCCTTTTGGCCCGCGACCCCGGTAGTCTTCCTGCCTGTCCATGCGGCGGCGGCGTTCGGCATCATCATCACCAAACCAGCTTGAGACCTCATCGCGGGTGCGGTCCCACCAATCGCGGTCATCATTACGATGGCGGTCCTGATTGTAGCTACTGCCGTAGTTGCCGCCATACTGACGCTGATCCTGGTTCCAGTAATCACGGCCATAGTCGGGCCTGTTGAAGCCATAACTCTGAGGACGATATCCGCGGTAGCCGTAGTCGCTACTGTAGGTGCCATAGTCGTCCTGCTGAGGCCGATAGCTACGCCTGTAGCCGCTCATACCTGTATTGCCTCGTCGTGACTGGCCGTAGTCGCCATAGTCCTGAGCTCGCCTGTAAGTATCATAACCACTTGCTCCATAGCTTCCTGTGCCGAGGTTGCCCACATCGCTACCGAAGCCTGAGCTATAATCATCCTCCATTTCGTTTACGCTTCTTCTACGCCAGTTGGTAGGAGTGCTTTCGCCATAGTCACTGTTATAGTCTTGTCTGCCGCGGTAGTTTCCTGAAGACCCATAATTATAATCGCTATCGAACCTGCTGCGCGTGCCCTGATAGCTACCATAATCATCACGATTCCTTTGTTGCCGGAAGTCTACATCTTCCCGCCAATCGTCCCCTGTTGTGCGATGTCCACGTTGTGGATTGCGATAATCGTTCCCCATAATGCTTAAGATTTAGAGATGAAATAATGAATCACAACAGTGGCAAAAAAACTGTACCGTAAAAGGCGAATTAAAGGCTCTGAAGTGAAGACAATAATGCGCCCTCGATCACGTTAGTATAAGGATGAATGTTATGTTACTTCTAACTACTATACCGGATAGAATCCGTGGTCATCTATATTAATCGTACTTGCCTCTCTTTCCTTGTCATATCCTGCAAGTGTTGTCATAGGGAAGGGAGGCATTTCAAGCATAACAGAGACTTATAGAAAGCCCGGGACTTTGCGGCCTATGTGATATCGCCCTGGTGTAACTGCTACCAACCAGAGCGATAGGGCAGCGATGGAGTATCGATAGAGGAGCGATAGGGCAGCGATCGGGCAGTTACTCCTATTGTACTTCGCTGATAGTCCGATGCAACTGGCCCCACCCTTCATGGGAGATCCTATGGAGATAGTATGGAGATCCAGTGCAGAACCGGTGATATTGCAGGTGCTTTGTTGTTAATTACCATATGAATGTTGGTAAAATGGGAGGTATGGATTTGAGGTGGGATATGTATGATTATTCGATCTCTCTGCAGCCTCGCCTGTACGGTCGTGGGGACGGCCTACTAACTCCTTGGCTTTAAAGACTATTTTTACAGGCGATAGAATCAAGATGGCTGAACAACCTGAACTCAGAACGGTAGAAATAACGAGGTATATTACCCCACTAAGAGAAGGGGGCTCACTGCCGGCAATAGTGGATGCAGATGATGGGTTTTCGTATGTGCTGAAGTTCAGAGGCGCAGGTCAGGGAGTTAAGGCATTAGTTGCGGAACTTATCGGAGGCGAGCTTGCCCGGTTGCTGGGGCTGAAGGTACCGGAACTGGTTTTTGCGCAGGTAGATCCCGCTTTTGGCAGAACGGAACCTGACGAGGAGATACAGGATCTGCTAAAAGCCAGCGAGGGCCTGAACCTGGGTCTGCACTATCTTTCGGGGGCGCTGACCTTTGATCCCGTGGCCACGGCACCCGACCCTACCCTTGCTTCAAAAATAGTGTGGCTGGATTGCTTTATCAGCAACGTAGACCGCACCGCCCGGAACACCAACATGCTGCTTTGGCGTAATGAGCTTTGGCTGATAGATCATGGTGCTGCGCTTTACTTTCATCATTCATGGGACAACTGGGAGCGTTCTTCCCGATCGGCCTTTCCACAGGTGAGAGACCATGTGCTGCTGAAGTGGGCGTCTGAACTTGAAGCAGTAGACGCCGCGTGCAGAGCATTGCTTAGTTCTGAACGCATAGGTGCCATAGTAAACCTAATTCCAGACGACTGGCTGTTGGACGATCCGGAGTCAGTGTCTCCTGGTGAGAAAAGGGAAGTATATGCCCGCTTCCTCACGAACCGGCTGGAATCTTCTTCTGTATTCTTAAAAGCCGCACTGGATGCAAGAGAAGCAGCTATTTGAATATGCCATTATACGGGTGGTGCCGCGAGTGGAACGCGAAGAGTTCGTGAACGTGGGGGTGGTGCTCTATTGCCACACCAGCAAGCGACTGCTGATGCGCTATGTCTTGCCTGTAGAAAAGCTCAGAGCATTGTTTGAGTCAGTTGAAGTGGAGGAGGTGGAAAGATATCTCCTGGCTTTTCACAACATTTCTTCAGGCGGTGAAGGCAGCGGACCTATAGGCAAGCTAGATGCCGTCTCTCGTTTTCGATGGCTGACGGCGTGGAGGAGCACCATGATCCAGACGTCCAGGGTACATCCAGGATTTTGCACGGACGCAGAGAAAGAACTGGACCGGCTTTTTGCCGAGTTGGTGATATGAGCATTCTCTGTTGGCTTCACAAACCGCGGTCTCATTTTATGAGCGGCTTATTGCCTCAAACCCATCTTACTAAGTAAAGGGCTCAGGTCACCTTGATTCCTTTTTACGAGAGTAATCGAGATGTGACACTCAACAACCATATTCCTGCGCCTGAAATCGGCATATACCCTAACCTGATGTGGATGTCAAGCTCGTCCATCAAATTGCTCCCGACATTTCTCCAGGAGCCTCAGGAATGCTGGAAACTCGTTGTCGGGCATGAAGAGATCACCGATCTCTATGTATCCCCCACCCAGCCCGCCGATGTGTGTCTTGTCGAGGAAGATATTGTAATAGTCCTTCGCCAGTCTGGCTGTGAACTTTCCTACTGTTAGAGTTTCTTGCATTTTCCTATCGTCTTGCGTTCAGGCACGTTGCGAAGGTAATTCTTACCAGCAAGAAGGACCAGAGCAAGATTTTATTCTTTGACGCGCAGACCCATCTATAAACAAGGTGGCCATCTCGCAGGGTGTACTTACATAAACATCATCAAAAGTAGGGTCAGACGCTCTCAATTTTACAGCTACATTGGTGTCATGTTCAAAATGTTGTATATTATCTCACTGGTAATATCTTGTATTGCCGGTGGTTTATTATGAATCGAGTCTCTGCGCTATTGATATTGTTCTGGGCCCTGCACCTTTCTGGTGAGACGAAGGCGCAGAATACCGGACCCGCCACGGAGTATGCACAAGAGACAAAGGATACGGCTTACATAGAGCAGCTGATACGCCACTCGAAACGCCTTGAAAACGTATCTACTGACAAAGCAGTCACCAACTACCGGGAGGCGTTTTATTACAGCAGCCAATCCAAGTATCCCGAGGGAGCGGCAATTTCACTGCTCCGACTTAGCGTATGCTTCAAAAAGAAGGGCGATAATAAAAGCGCACTTGAAGTTACCAGGGAAGCTCTACCCTACATTGAAGCCTCTGGTACAAGCAGAGAAAAGCTGATGTGCATGTACTACATGAGGATGGGCGGATGCTTTAGGGTGTTGAATGAAAAGGACTCCGCAATTATCTACAACTTCAGGGCCCTTGACCAGGCGGTGAGACTGCGGGACATAAATACAGTGAGCGAGATATACAGCAACATTTCATTGCTCTATCTGCAAAGCGAATATTATGACAAGGCATTGCAATATCTGCAGAGCGCAGTAGCGATAGCCGATCTCAGCGACTTTGATCAAAAAACGGTCTATTACATCCACATAGCTGAAGCCTATAAGGGTAAGCAGAATATGGATCAGTTTTACCATTATACCCGAAAAGCGCAGGAAAGTCTCGTGGGAAAAGAGATAGTGACTGAGGGTAAATACAGTCCGCTTCAATCAATTCTGTTCAACTTCTGTGAATACTTTTCTCTGAATCAGCAGGCAGACTCTCTGATATATTATGCCGGGCTCTCTCTCAATAGTGTAGATAAAGACAACCCTTTTATTCACCTTACCTCCTACCGCTACCTGGCTGAGGGATATTACAAGTTACGAGACTTATCGAAGGCAAAAACATACGTGGACATCGCGATCGGAATATCGGACAGAACTGATGAATACACGGACAATGAAGTGTACAGGATAGCATCGGATATTTACCGGGACCTTGGTAGCTACAAGTCCGCACTAAATTTCCAATCCATATACATGCAGCTGAATGCTGAAGCGATGGATGTACAAAAGACCAGGGCATTCAACGAGATTGAAGGCAAATACCGGACAGCGGAAAAAGACAAACAGATAGCACGAAACCAGCTTCTGCTAACCCAAACAACGAGCCGGCTGCACGAAAAAAACCTATGGCTTGGTGCCTCTGCAATTAGTTCGGCTCTGCTGATCCTGGTGATGATGGCTCTTTTCCGGAACTACACACAGCAACAGAGGCTGCAGGCAGAAAGGATACAGACGATGCAACAGGAACGCGAAATCGGGAACCTGAAAGCTATGATAAAGGGCGAAGAGAAAGAACGTAGCCGCCTGGCGAGAGAACTCCACGACGGTGTAGTGAGTCAGTTGGTTTCGACAAAACTTCAACTCGACCACCTCCGAAAGCGGCGGGACGGCTTGATCATGCCTTCTGAAATTGACGAAGCATACACTGAACTTGAAGAGGCAGCACGGGAACTGCGTAAGACGGCCCATAATATGCTGCCCGATATTCTTATACAAAGTGGACTGGAAACAGCGGTGGGGCTTTTTTGCGAAAAGACAAGAAAGGCTGCACAGCTTGACTTACGGTTTGAAGCCATAGGAAACGTTCCTCGCCTTCATTCGGACGTGGAGCTTGATATCTACCGAATGATACAGGAG
>CAMPJV010000123.1 GCA_946886975.1 uncultured Taibaiella sp.
GTCATCGAGCATTCATACTATCATCTTGGGCAGATCAGCCTCATTAAGAAACTGCTTCAGGCCTGATCAACGTGCTTACTCGCACTGCACTAAAGAAGATGGTAAGACAGCTTATCGCAGCCGGGTAAGTTACTGCCCACCCAAGATAATCAACCACATATGAATTGTTTCACGTTCTACCGCTTTTCAGCCTGTAGATCAAGCTCGATATTGACCTTTTCTGAGATGAATTGATCTCCAAGCGACTTATCATTTCCATAGTTCATCTGCCACTGTGTTCTGTCGATGTCAAAATTGCTCTCTGCATTTAAGCTTGTACCATCAAGGTCTATCTTCGCCGGGAAAGTGACGTTCTTTGTCACATCTTTCAGAGTAAAGTTTCCACTGACCCTGAAATTAGCTCCATCGACGATCGACGTATCAGAGGAATTAGGTTGGAAAGGCTCGACTTTCGTTATTTCAAATTTTGCTGTGCCAAACTTTTCAGCATCGAAAAAATCGCCGCTCATGAGATGCGGGTGAAGCTTTTCATCATACATACCACCATTTTGCTCAAGGTCCATAGATTTAATATTGATAACGAAACTCCCGCCCGTAATCTGGTTGTTGGCCACAGAGACAGAGCCGCTGCTCAGGCGAAATGTACCGGGATGGTTCTTTCCGACACCATTCCCCGTAAACCGGATCCTGGATTTGGTAGTATCCACAGTATAGACGTCCCCGGCAGTTGATGAGACCTCCTGTTCCTCAGTAATATTTGCGGCATCACCTTTTGGGGCGTCTGAACAAGCAACTATGCAGCTTAGCAATAGCGCAGAAATAGATGTCGATGTCAGTCTTTTTAAAAGAAGCATAGTTGTTTTACAGTATTGAAGACAAAAATCATGCGAGCCCGTCAGCAGATAAACATGCTGTTGTAGCACCTGCAGCAAGTTAGCTCCATTCTCAGAGAAACATTTGCACATTTTCGCAAGTGCACATGGGTAAGCGTTCAGTAGATCAACCTGGCCCTTACGGAGTGGTTCCCCTGGAGTCCGCCGGTGTGGACAGCCAGTATCTTCGCTGAAGCGGGGAAGAAGTCCTTCTGCATAAGGTCGCGGATGCCGTAAAACATTTTCGATGTGTAGACAACGTCCAGGGGTATTCCTATGCGGGTATAGAAGGTATTCATAAAAGATAAAAGCTCGCTCGTTGTCTTAGCGAACCCGCCGAAATGATAGCGGTCGAAGAGCTGCCAGTTGGTGTCTTTTCCCGGAGTAAGGTGAGCTTGGATAGAATCGTGCAGATAAGCGCCATGCTTCATCGGGACGAACCCCAGCAGGGACTGAGAGACAGGCAGCGCATTCCGGAGGCCGATGAACGTAGTGCCGGTGCCGACTGATACACATGTGTGGGTATAGCCCTGAGGGATCAGGTCTGCGATTTCTGAAGCTCCTTCCCTCCCCTGCTGATTGGCGCCTCCTTCGGGAATAATGAACGTATCGGGGTATTCACCAGAGAGTTGACGAAGAAATTCCGGGTCGGCCTTTTGAGCGTATGTTTCCCTGGAGAGAAACTTGAGTTCCATGCCCAGCTCCTGGCAATCCTTAAGTGTTTCAGTAAGAATACCATCTGCATGATGTCCTCTGATGAGCCCGATCGCCGGCAGGTTAACCTGTGCTGCAGCTGCAGCAGTGGCGTGAAGATGGTTGGAGTAGGCGCCGCCAAAGGTGAGAATAGCCTTGTATCCATTCTCTAAGGCATACCGGAGGTTGTATTTAAGCTTGAAGGACTTGTTGCCGGAAATGACGGGATGGATGAGGTCGAGCCGGAGGATATCAACGGAATAGTCCTGGTCCAGCACGCCCCAATCCGGAGGGAGCTGTTGCACAAGCGGGAAGCCGCTAGTTGTATCCATACTCGCGAAGGTAGTTTTCATTGTCCCTCCATTTAGGACGGATCTTTACAAAGAGTTCAAGATGGACCTTACCCTGTATGAATTCTTCAATGGCTTTCCGGGAGTTGATGCCGAGCTGCTTGATCATGCTTCCGCCCTTTCCTATCAGTATGATCTTCTGAGTCTCCCGGGTAACGATGATCTCCGCCTTGATGACTGTGAGGGTTGACTTTTCTTCGTAGGCCTGGATGATTACGGCAGTGTGGTAGGGAATCTCCTCATGGTAAAGGTTATATATCTGCTCCCTGATCAATTCGCTTACAAAAAAACGGACCGGCCTGTCCGACATGCTATCCTCAGGGTAGTAAGGCATGCCTTCAGGCAAGGTGTGAAGAATAGCCGGCACTACTTTATCAATGTGCTTCTTCTTCTGAGCTGACACAGGAAGTATATCCCACTTCGGGAATTGCTCCTTGTAGCGCTTCACTTCTTCACTAAGCTCCTTTTCTTTAATAAGGTCGATCTTGTTTAACAGTAGGATAGTTGGCACCTTGAGGTTCAGCATATTTCCGATGGCCTCTATTTCTTCAATGGGCTGGGTGATATCATGGACGAGGATACCGACGTCTGCATCTTCGAGCGCACTTTTTACATGCCTCATCATCTTTTCGTGCAGCTTGTACTTAGGCTCAATTATTCCCGGAGTGTCGGAGAAGACGATCTGGTAATTATCCTCATTTAAGATGCCCAGAATCCGGTGGCGGGTTGTCTGGACCTTTGCAGACGTAATAACGAAATGCTCCCCTAAGAGGGCGTTGAGTAAAGTGGACTTACCGGCATTTGGCGCGCCAAAAATGTTCACAAATCCTGACTGAAACTTACCATCCATAGAGATGGTAAAATTAGAACGAATACCAGCAAATAATTCTGCTTTAACGAAATAAAGGAAGAAAACGCTTGGTTAGTAAATGCGCTTCCCTTATCTTTGCACCCACATCGCGAGGTAGAGCAGCGGTAGCTCGTCGGGCTCATAACCCGAAGGTCATCGGTTCGATCCCGGTCCTCGCTACTAACATTTAAGGAGAGCCACATTTCATTCTGTATGGAGAATGTAATGTGGCTTAATTATTTTGCTTAAACTCTGGAAATGCCAAAGACCATGAAACCAAAACTACTCTTCGTGCCACTCCTCATCCTTCTTTTAGCAGGCAGCTGTGAACGGGAAAAGACAAATCAACCGGTAGGAAACAGGCGCGAAATGCTGACCGGCAGCACATGGAGAATTGGCCAGTATATCGTGGATGGCGTCATCACCTCGCCGGAGTGCAAGACGGACGATCTATGGGTTTTCAGTGAGGATGGTGGTAATGGCTACATCGATGATGGGGCTGACCGTTGCACAGATGAAGAGAATACGACGTTCACATATAGCGTCACAGGCGACCAGAGGCACCTGTACCTATACTACATGAGCAACAGAACCACCTATGGCACGTATATGTCTGACAGCTACCGCCTGGATTGGGATTTCGTGTACATGACTGAACGTGAGCTCATCGTAAGATACTACGATATGAACGGTCAGGACGGCCGTGGACACCTATACGAAATACGTATGGTTCGGGTGAACTAATCGATTATTTATCAGGAAAATAAGTATCTGTTGGCGCTCTTGACCAGCATTTTATTTCGGCTATCTTTGTCTTCGAGAGAGATAACTATATGCCCGCCTTTGCTGCCTGATGCAGCATGACATTGAGGAGAAGAAGGAGCTGAAAAGCTGTAATTAGAGATTTAATGGAGTTATAACTAACTTATTAAAAGAGAAGTGTGCTTATGTGCATCAAGAATTACTTTCAGAAAATAATATTCAGCATTGTTATAGGAGGATCAGTTCTTACCGTTGGTTGCCAGTCTTCGCAGCAACTTATTGATCCAAAGCTGTCTTTGAGCAACCACCAACCGGAATTCCTCGATGATATAGCAATTGCAGGCAACTCAAGTAACATTAAGATAAATCCACCTAAGGTTATTAAGACCAGGCACAAAGAGGTTTTGCCTTATGTAACTGACATGCTGCAATTTAAGTATGCTAGTATCTTACAGGTGGGGCCACAGGCCATTACCAACCTATCCCTTTACAACTTTATTGAAGAATGGTATGGGGTACGGTATAGATTTGGAGGCAAGGATAAGTCAGGGATAGATTGTTCCGCCTTTGTGCAAAGGCTTTATGACAATGTATTCTGTACTAATCTATTTAGAACTGCGTTTGAACAATTCCGCATGTGCCGTGCCGTGTGGAATTCAGATAGCCTTAAGGAAGGCGACCTGGTTTTCTTTAAAACAAAGGGAAGAACTATATCTCACGTAGGGATATACCTGATGAATGACTTCTTTGTCCACTCTTCGTCATCCCAGGGGGTGATCATAAGCAGCCTCAATGAGGATTACTGGAGCCGGAAATACGCAGGAGCCGGAAAGATACCAAGTGCTCAATCAAGCTTCTAACGCTTGATGACGATATAGGAAGAGGCTGCTGATGAGCAGCCTTTTTCATTTGAGCCTTGCAAGCGAAAGGTGAAACTCAATTATTTCAGGAGCTTGTGGAAGCGGTTGAGTTCAGTCATCTCCGCGGATGTCAGTATCTCATGATTGTCATACCGGGACTTAAGATAGAGCACACGCTTGTGCTCAGGATACTTTGCAAGTATTGACTCGATAAGTACACCGGCGGCTTCATCCTTTTCAAACAAAGGCGACGGTTTCGGAATCTCTGACTTAAAGCGGTTTGGCATCTTTTTGATGATAGCCTCGAGCGTAGCAAGTTTGCCCGGGTTTATGGCGGGTACTCCGGATGCCTTCGCATGGAGTCCCTGGAGTTGCTTCTTGGTGAGAAAGCCTCTTTTCTGGTACTGCTGATATAAGCTGATGATCATAGACGGAGTGCCGGGAAGATGCAGAAGACACTCCTCCAGCAATTCATTTATGATATCCGTTTTTGGCGCAGGCTTGTTCATAACTCAATAAAAGTACGACAGCGGAAGGTAGCAGCGAGGGTGACTCAAGCAAAAAGGAACGACTCAGCCGCCGTTCCTTTTCTTTTACTTAGTAAGATAAATCATTGAACTGCGGTAGACTGGGTCACCTGCATCTTCAGGTGCTTTTCGAGAAACTTCTCCATTGCGCCGTAGAAATCATATTGGTTGTCCTGGTTGTGAAACCCGTGTCCTTCATCATTCTTGACAAGGTACTCAACCTCTACTCCACGCTTCTTCAGAGCTTCGACCATCTGATCGCTTTCAGCCTTATTTACTCTCGGGTCGTTAGCCCCCTGGGCGATAAACAAAGGAGCCTTGATTTTGTCTGCGTGAAATACAGGAGAAGCCGCGGCGAGCAGGGCGCTGTCCTTTACCGGGTCGCCCACCATCTCGTAGATCTGTCCCAGGTAGGGCTTCCAGTAGGGAGGAATTGTTTTCATGAACGTGAACAGATTAGAAACACCCACATAATCTACCGCACAAGCATATAGATCCGGCGTAAACGCAATACCAGCAAGCGTGGTGTAGCCACCATAACTACCCCCATAGATGGCAATCCTCTTTGGATCTGCTATACCCTCCTTCTTCAGCCACTCTACCCCTTCGGTTACGTCATCCTGCATTTTCCTGCCCCACTGCTTGAAGGATGCTTCCCAGAACTTTCTGCCATAGCCTGTAGAACCACGGAAGTTCATCTGGAACACTGCATAGCCTCTATTGGCCAGGAACTGAGCCTCAGCATTATAGCCCCATGCATCACGTGCCCACGGACCGCCATGGGGATTGATCACTACCGGCAGATTCTTAGGCTCGAGGCCTTTAGGCAAGGTCAGGTAGCCATGTATGGTAAAACCGTCGCTGGTAGTATAGCTTACCGGCTTCATAGTTGCCATGTCCTTCTCCTTGATCCAGGGATAAGGATTAGCGGCCTCTGTCGCCTTCCCGGAAGCGAAATCATAGACATAATATTTAGCAGGCAGCTTGTCACTGCCTATCCAAACGATACCAGTCTTGCGAGCATCATCAAAGCCTGCCAATGAGACCTCATAATCTTTGAACTGCGCGCGGAGACCATCGTCTATGTCCTTCCACTCAGGATCAAAGTAGTGTTCCTCTGTCTTGTCAGCAGTCCAGGATACATTCACCAGCTTTTTCTTTTGCTGATCGTAAAAAACGCCGTCGAGGTCGTAATCAGGATTAGCATAGAGCTCCTTTACCTCCTTCTTCAAAGCAGGATCATACTCTACCAGAGCAGTTTTATCACGGCCTATATTGCTAATAACATACATAATCTTGTTATCAGCGTCAAAGGCCTGAGGGTTGAACGACTCTTTAAATGATGTAGTGAGCAAGGGGCTGAAATCTTCCTTGTCGCTATTCCGATAGAAATAGGAAATGTTTACGCCGTCTGTTTTAGTAGCGACGCGGATTACGCCATTGTTGTCAGTGACCCATCCATCATAGTTAGCCTTATTGTCATAAAGCAGCTTCAATTCGCCTGTCTCAATGTTGAGATTGTAAGGATCGAAATATTCGCGGGTCCTTTTGTTTATCTGAACAAGCATTTCCTTCTCCTTTCCTGGAATGAATCGCAGTGGATCGAGAACGCCTGTGCGCACACCAGGGAAAGGAGTAAGCGCCTTCAGACCCGTGCCGTCCGGATTGACAGAGAATAGCTGAAAGTTTTCGTCTCCGCCAATATCCTGGGCATATACTACCCGGTTGCCTTTCCAGAAATAGCTGCTTATGCTGCGGCTGGTATCGCTGGTTACCCGGACAGCATCGTCACCATCAATTCTCTGAATGAAGATGTTCATCTTGCCATTGTAATCAGCACGGTAAGAAAAGTACTGACCGTTGGGGGAAATTCGGAAGGAGCTTTTTACACCATTCCTGAAAAAGTCCTTCATGTCAAGGACGGGAGCGGGGCCATCTTTTTCTTCAGCCGTGGGCTGCACCGACTGACAGGCGCTAAACAATCCGGAGAGCCCTCCGGAAAGCAACAGTAGCAGGAGTTTGTTCTTCATTGGATATGCATTTTGAGTTATTTAGACATTAAGACGTTTAAGAACGGGAAAAAGTTACTCATTATGCACATTAAATCAGGGGATTTTTGGGGTGAAATGTCGGACTTGATTAATTAGAGCATGGTCTCACTTTACTATTTCAGTGATAGCCTCGCCGACGCATCCATTCGGCATCTGGATATGCAGCAAGGCGGCCAGCGTAGCGGAAATATCCTCCATATGGACAGTTCGTGATGTTGATCCATTTTCTATGCCCCAGCCGTACCATAGCAGAGGAATGTGAGCATCATGAGGGTTCCAGGTGCCGTGCGTTGTCCCTGTGGTGGCGTACCCGGCATACCACCCCGGGTGGTATATAATGAAAAGCTGTCCGCTTCGCTGCCTGTTGTAGCCATTAATGGCCATTCTCCTGATCTTTACGGGCACCGCAGCATTTGCGATATCATTCATATCAAGTACATAGGCAACTTCGGGCCTTTGCTCAAGGTAGCGCTTGATGGCATTCCGAACCGCTAAGGGATCCCTTCCGGAGTTCCTGATGACAGCCTCATTAAAATAAACCTGGTCATTGCTGACCATTCTGATCATGTCAGTAGTGCGG
>CAMPJV010000124.1 GCA_946886975.1 uncultured Taibaiella sp.
ACACTCACATAGGAGACAGCAGCCTATTTAACAGCCGCAAGCTGAATAACAATGAGCCTGTGCCATTCCAGATCATGCCTCCTTCCTTTAAGGGAGACCTGGTAGAAGGATTTATGCTGATGACGCCTGGTGATAGCGCTCTATTCCGGGTATCGGTTGACTCTCTGAAAAAGGCTGGCGCTCAACTGCTGCCATGGATGAAGGATGGCGATATGATAGAATATGAGGTAACGCTTGTATCTGTTAAGAGCCAGGAGCAGGTGAAGAAAGAGGCTGAGGCAAATGCTTCCAAGCAGATCGCTACGGATGAGGCTTTGCTGCAGGACTACTTTAAGAAGAACAACATTAAGCCACTTAAGACGGCGTCAGGATTATACTATACAATAGCTAATCCAGGTACTGGTCCTAATCCGAAAGCTGGTGAGCAGATAACGGTGAACTACACTGGTAAGACTTTGGATGGTACTGTGTTTGACAGTAACCTTGATCCTAAGTTCAACCACGTCCAGCCTTTCACATTTGCTGTAGGGCAAGGACAGGTGATAAAAGGATGGGATGAGGGACTGATGCTGCTGAAGAAAGGCGGTAAGGGCACTCTGTTTATTCCATCTGGCTTAGCGTATGGTGAGCGCAGCCCTTCTCCGGCTATACCGGCTAACTCTGTGCTGGTGTTTGACGTAGAGGTAACCGGTATTGGTGCACCTGCTGGTGAAGCTGCTCCGGCGGGACATAGCAAGGATGATGGACATGGACACTAATTCGTTGTTCGAATCAGATAGTTTGCTAAAGATGACAGAGTAAAACAATAAAGCTGGATGAATAAGATCATCTTAATGATAATATGGCATGTGCTTTCTGCACATGCCATATTTGCTTTTGACAGGCAGGATACGCTGAGGGGGAGTAATGGTAGAGGAAGGAGCTGGTGGGATGTGCAGCATTATTCTTTGTCTGTGGCTTTTGATACTGCAAATAAGAGTATTAGTGGATCAGTTGCTGTTAGGAGTAAGATAGTTACGGCCCCTACTGATAGCTTGCAACTAGACCTGCAGGAGCCTATGATACTGGATAGCGTTGTAATGGAGGGAAAGCGACTGACATATTCTCGAGAAGGAAATGCATGGTGGGTGAAGTACCCATTTCATGAGTTCAGCCCTGATGGTGAATTTGAGTTTACTGCGTATTATCATGGGAAGCCGAGAGAGGCTAAGAACCCTCCGTGGGATGGAGGGTTTATATGGACGAAGGACAGCACAGGTTTTACCTGGATTGCTGTGGCTTGTCAGGGTTTAGGCGCTAGTAGCTGGTGGCCGTGTAAGGATTACCAGGGGGATGAGCCGAATAGTGGAATGGAAATTCTTCTTGAGGAGGACGGAGGAAGTGACATTGTATCAAATGGAACTTTCGAAGTAAGTAGTTGCGGTTCGGAAGGCTCGAGTCTTGCTATCTTATGGCACGTAATTAATCCTATCAATACTTACAACACCACCTTCTACATCGGCGACTATATTGTTTGGACAGACACGCTCATGGGTGAGAAAGGCAAACTTGACCTTTCATTTCATGCCCTTCGATATAATGAAGCTAAAGCCCGTAAGCAATTTGCAGTAACTAAACAGATGCTGCACTGCTTTGAGTATTGGATGGGGCCCTACCCTTTTTATGAGGATGGGTATAAGCTGGTGGAGGCACCTTACCTGGGGATGGAGCATCAGAGCGCGGTGGCTTATGGGAATCAGTATAAGATGGGTTACCTCGGAATGGACAGGAGTGGAACTGGAGTGGGCCTGCTATTTGATTTCATCATCGTTCATGAAAGTGGTCACGAGTGGTTTGGAAATAATATAACTGCTCAGGATGTAGCCGATAACTGGCTGCATGAAGGCTTCACTACATATACGGAAGCATTGTTTGCGGAATGTGCTTTCGGGAAGGAGAAGGCTTTTGCTTACACTATGGGCAAGTGGAATCTTATTAATAACGACAAACCGGTTATAGGTGTCTACGGTGTTCATGAAGATGGTAGTGGCGATATGTATAACAAGGGATCTGCGGTGGTGCATATGATCAGGATGGTCATGAATGATGATGAGCAATTCCGGCAACTGCTGAGAGGTCTGAACAGGGACTTTTATCATAAGATAGTAACCAGTGCGCAGGTGGAGGAATACATTAATAAGTTCGCCGGGTATGACTTCACTCCCCTTTTTAACCAATACCTACGCGGTACGGATATACCAAGGCTGGACTGGTATGTGAAGAAAGACCGGCTGCACTACAGGTTTAAGAATGTGGTGGAGGGATTCAGTCTGCCGCTGGAGATAACTTCCGGAGCGGTGAAGGAAAGTATTGTGGTAACAGGAGACTGGCAGAGCATTAAGTGGAAGAAGGGATTTGATGTGAGTTTTCAGAAGGGGTTTTTGATAAAGGGACTATAATAATAACTGCTGCCAGGGTTATCACCTCTCGGGTGATACATTAACCTGCCAGATGAACAGCTCAGAAAAATGAGCTTTTCCGTGGGTCTATTTGAGCTTTTAGCAACCTGTTTTTCCTCTCGCCCACTTTACTTTTATCCTGCAATAAGGAGCATACATACGGGCCCAAGCTGCCGACAATTTTACTACTAAGCCTTTTCGACTCATAGAATTAAGGATCATGATGGGAGTATTCCATCTTGTGCCCTGTAGACATCTGTTAAGTCGTAAAATCAAGAATACTTCTAAAACCACATTTCCTAACACTAAAACTACCTAACATGACACACAAGAAGTTTAGGCTTAAAGGACGCTGGACCCCGGCACTCAAGGCGCTCTGCCTGCTGGCCTTGATGTCCACGATCAATCTGACCAGCTTTGCCCAGGCGAAAGAGCGCTCATCGAAGGCGCTATATGGACCAGAAGCAGCGAAAGAAATTCCGAATGCTACGTACGTAAAGCAAAGTCCCAATACCCGGTTCCCTTCCTTTGTAAGGTTAAGCCCATCAGCCACTATCCGTCCCACGGAGTTTTTTAGCTGGCTGAAAGGAACGGTAAAAGCTAGTGAGCACACTCAATTTACCTTCCTGACCCAGACCACGGATAAGTTCGGGATTAACCATAACAAGTATCAGCAGACCTTCAAGGGTATACCCGTTGATCAAAGCACTTACATTGTCCATGTTAAGGACGGGAAGGTGAGTTATTTTAACGGTCAGGCTTACGCTCTGCCGGAGGCACTGGATCCAAAGCCGGCTCTGATGGGAGCTGAAGCATTGGAGGCTGCAAAAA
The DNA here is from genome assembly GCA_946886975.1 of uncultured Taibaiella sp. Next base: position 3,270 of record CAMPJV010000124.1, read on the forward strand.
AGCATATAGGCGCAGATACATACATGTGGGAAGACCCATACTGGGAGAAGAATATAAAAGAGCGTAAGAAGGATCAGAAGGCTACTTATTTTCCTGATGCTGTACTATGCTGGTATGCACCGGAACTTACAAAGAATAAAGAAATGCCTACGTTTTACCTGGCATACCGGCTGGATATAAATGCTGCCAGTCCTACCACTGCGAAGCGCGTATACGTAGATGCCAAATCAGGCAAAATCCTTAATACCGTGGCCCTGGAATCGAATTGCAGCGGCGCAACTGTCAACACTATCTTCAACGGCTCGCAGTCCATATCAACTGACAAGTTCACGGCGAATGACTGGCGGCTAAGAGACGACTGCCAGGCAGCTGAGATCAGGATAAGAGACTGGAACAGCGTTAACTGTACCAACAGTGCCGTGGAGATTCAGAATACTACAAACAACTGGACCACTAATAATGAGCGTTTTGGCGCCAGTGTGCTGTGGGCGACGAAAGAGGCTTATGCATATTGGCTGAACGTGCAAAACCGCTCGGGCTATAACGGCAGCAATGGTGATGTAGAAGGATACATTAACGCAGTATTCAGCACCTGCGGCGGATGCTGCAATGCATATACCGACAACGCCTCGATGAGCTTTAGCGGCGGTACCATGAAGGTAGGGCTTGGGAGCTCTGGTACTTTAGCAAACTCGTGGAGTTCAGTAGATATCATCGGCCATGAGTTTGCCCATGCCGTGACGGGCTCATCTTCGATGCTTGTCTACCAGGATGAATCAGGAGCGCTGAACGAATCCTTCAGTGACATCTTTGGGGAAGCCACAGAAAACTACTCCACTGGCTCGAACGACTGGCTGATGGGCGACGACAGGACTGATGGTGCTATCAGGGATATGTCTGATCCTAAGAACGAGGGTGACCCTGATACTTACGGAGGCGCAAACTGGTGTGACTACACAGATGGGTCTCTTGGATGCACAACGGGTGATGCCGGCGGAGTGCATAGAAACAGCGGCGTGCAGAACTATTGGTTCTATCTTCTTTCGGAAGGAGGAACCGGAACTAACGACAACAATGACGACTACTCAGTAACGGGCGTTGGACTGGCTACCGCAAGTGATGTGGCTTCGGGCAACCTGATCAATGAACTAGGCACCGGCTCTGACTACTTTGATGCACGCGATGGAGCAATACAGACGGCGATCAATATGTCTGGTGGTAACGAGTGTGCCAACCTTGTGAAGCAGACTACTAATGCCTGGTATGCAGTAGGAGTAGGTGATCCATTCTTCGATGCTACTGCATCAGTGACTTCTGACTACCATGGCAGAGATGTTTCCTGCTTTAATGCCTGTGACGGGGCGGCAACGGTAACCGTAGTGTCGGGAGACAGTCCAACTTATAGCTGGAGCAACAGTGCTACTACACAATCTATCAGTAATCTATGTCCAGGCGTCTACACGGTGACTGTTACCAATGAATCAGGAACCGGATGTGCTGTGTCGACGTCTGTGACAATAGCAAATACTCCGGACCTGACTGCTGTTGCTACTGCTACTTCTAACTATAATGGCTATAACGTGTCCTGCAACGGAGGAGACGATGGTACTGCGACTGCCACTCCGGGAGGAGGAACAGCTCCCTACACTTATAGCTGGAGCAATGGACAGACCACTGCAAATGCAACAGGCCTTTCTGCTACTACCTACACAGTGACGGTGACTGATGCGAACGGATGTACAGAATCTGCGACCGTTACACTTGATGAGCCTGATCCTCTGACAATAGATGCCGGTATCAACTACACGGTGTATTACGGCTATCCTGACTCTGCATGTGCGACGCTGAACTCTTCAGGCGCAGCGGGCGGTGTGCCTCCATATACGCTTACCTGGAACACTGGAAGCAACGATGCTTCGATCAGTGTATGTCCAATAAGCTCTACAGTATATTACCTGACCATTACGGACCTGAATGGCTGCACCGCAGTGGACAGCACGAAAGTTTGCGTAATAGATGTGCGCTGTGGCAATAAGCTTGACAAGGTAAGGATCTGTCACCTGAACTCCGGTAGTTCTAACCCTCTGACTCTTTGCGTGTCGCTGAATGACGCAACCAACCACCTGCTGACCCATGGCGATCAGTTAGCTGAATGCGGCATAGACAAGACCTGCGTTTATCCTGCCGCACCGAAGAATTACAGCCCCAGTGCATCCTACATCAATGAGGCAGACGGCTACCTGACAGCTTTCCCTAATCCATTCTCAGATGTTACGACCGTGAGATTTTCACTCCCTGAGAATACCAGAGCCAGCGTGAAGGTGATGGATATATCAGGAAGGATAGTAGCGGTGTTGTTTGACGATGCTACTGTCGCGAATAATGTGTATGACCTTAACTTCAGGGGCGATCAATACCCTGCAGCCATGTATTTCCTTGTACTCAGAACAGAAGCAGGGAAGACGTATATGAATAAGTTGTTCCTTACTAAGTAGCAGTTATTCTAACTATCAGGCAAAGCCCCGCAGAACTTACTCTGCGGGGCTTTTCTATAGCAACGACGCCATTGACCCGGACCAGTTTCCCCCTACCCTTATAGAGACCTTATAGAGACGTTATAGAGACCTCATAGAGACCCAGATCCTATGAAGAGCCTATCTTAAGCCTCTGCTCAGGCACAGTAGCCCGTAGTCAGTGCCGGAGGTAAGGCGGTGAGCATATTAGCGGAAGAGAACCAATATTTATGCATTGGCCAATTTGGCCTAAGAGCTTTTCCACATCTCACTCACATTGCTTTATAGCCTGTCTGGTAATCACTAATTTAGCCATTCGCATGAGCAAGAAGGCAGTAGCAGAGACACCGCTGATGAAACAGCACCGGGAGATAAAGGGGAAGTACCCCGATGCCGTGCTGCTCTTTAGGGTCGGTGATTTCTACGAGACCTTTAGTGAGGATGCCATAGTGGCATCGAGGGTGCTGGGTATTACCCTGACCAAGAGGGCTAATGGTTCGGCTTCGTCCATAGAGCTGGCGGGATTCCCCCACCATGCGCTGGATACTTACCTGCATAAGCTGGTGAAGGCGGGATATAGAGTGGCGATATGTGATCAGCTGGAAGACCCGAAGACTGCAAAGGGTATTGTGAAGAGAGGTGTGACAGAACTGGTGACGCCTGGAGTGGCTACGTCGGATAAGTTGCTGGAGAATCGGTCTAATAACTTCCTTGCTACGCTATACCTGGGAGACCAGCAATCGGGAGTGGCGTTCCTGGATATCAGTACGGGAGAGTTCTATGTGGCACAGGGCAGCATGGAATACATGGATAAGCTGCTACAGAGCTTCCAGCCTTCGGAGATCATATTGAGTAAAAGTCAACAGAAGCGGTTTAAGGAACTGTTCGATAATAAGGTCTATACTTTTCAACTGGATGAATGGATATTCCAGGAGCCGATACTTGAGATCACCAAAGGCAGGCATCCGGTAATAGAGCAGCAACTGGCTAAAGGAGAAGCGTACATAGCTAACGACACCCGGTTGGATAAGGAAGAACAGCAGGTGATCATCCTTACCGGGCCTAACATGAGTGGTAAGTCGGCGCTGCTAAGGCAGACAGCTATCATTACCCTTATGGCTCATATGGGCAGCTTCGTTCCGGCGGAGTCGGCTAACATAGGTCTTACAGACAAGATCTTTACCCGGGTGGGTGCTTCAGACAACCTGAGCGGCGGCGAGAGTACCTTCATGGTAGAGATGAATGAGACGGCCAGTATCATTAATAATATCAGTGAACGCAGCCTGGTGCTGCTGGATGAGATAGGCAGGGGTACCAGTACTTACGACGGAATATCTATAGCCTGGTCCATAGTGGAGCACCTGCACAATAATCCTAACAAGCCAAAGACGCTGTTTGCTACCCACTATCATGAGCTGAATGAACTGGAACACCAGCTGAGCAGGGTGCGCAATTACCACATAACACATAAGGAAACCGGTAATAAGGTCATCTTCCTGAGAAAACTGGAGCCGGGTGGCAGTAGGCATAGCTTCGGGATACAGGTGGCACGCATGGCGGGAATGCCCCCTACCCTCCTCAATCGCGCTGAGGAGATACTCGCTTTGCTGGAAGAAAAACACGGCAGTGCGGGAGAGACAGCACAGAAGGTAAAGAAGATACAAACCCCTTCAGGACTACAGCTAAATATCTTTGATGGGCTGACCTCTGACCTAAGACAGGTGCAGCAAGTGCTTGATGAG
>CAMPJV010000125.1 GCA_946886975.1 uncultured Taibaiella sp.
GTGCAGGTAGGTGTGAATCACCTGGCAGTGAGTGTAGACCACCTGGAGTGCGTAGGGGACGAAGAGATAGCAGCACTGAAAGGGAGCAACACCATCCCCACCCTGCTGCCGGGCGCGGCCTTTTTCCTGGGCATGCACTACCAGCCGGCCCGTAAGCTAATAGACGCAGGGCTACCGATATGCCTGGCCAGCGACTATAACCCGGGCTCCTGCCCGTCGGGCAATATCCCGCTCCTGCTCACCATTGCCTGTACGCAGCTAAAGATGACCCCTGAGGAAGCTATCCACGCAGTGACCCTGAATGGAGCGGCCGCCCTGGAACTGAGCCTTACGCTCGGATCGATAGCCGTGGGGAAAAGGGCGAACCTCATAGTGACCAAACAGATCCCTTCCCTTGCCTACATCCCCTATGACTATGGCAACAACCCCGTGGAAAAAATGGTCATAAACGGAGTGTTTTTATAAGATTTGGAGGCAAAACGCATGAAAACCACACGGTTTTGTGCATAAATAGCCCAAAAGCGCCTCTTTTCTTTCTCGTTTGAATGATTACTTTTGCTGTCCGTACAAAAACATTATATGGCTTCAACAGCAGACATCAAAAATGGTATGATCATCAAATTAGATGATGGTGGTTTATATACTATAGTAGAATTCGGCCAGAATAAAACAGCCCGTGCAGCAGCCAAGGTATGGGCTAAGCTAAAAGGCGTGGACAACACACGCTCCATAGAAAAGACATGGAACTCCGGGGACTCTATTCATCCGGTTCGCGTAGAGCGTCGCCCTTACCAGTTCCTGTATAAGGACGAAGCGGGCTTCAACTTTATGGACACTGCTACCTTTGAGCAGCTATCTATAGAAGAGTCGAAGATCGAGCATCCAGAGCTATACAAAGACGGGCAGGACTGCTTTATATTGGTAAACACTGAAACTGAACTCCCGATGACCGTGGAGCTGCCGCCGAACGTAGTGCTGCGTGTCACTTATACAGAGCCGGGCCTGAAGGGCGACACGGCGACAAGGACACTGAAGCCGGCTACGGTGGAAACGGGCGCGACTGTAAACGTTCCCCTGTTTGTGGACACAGATGAGCTCATAAAGATAGACAGCAAGACCGGCGCCTATATAGAGCGCGTAAAAGGATAATTCATCCATTCATTTAACCAATAAGCATTCTCCATGGAGTTCAAGCAAATTCAGGAACTGATAAAAGCTATTAATAAGTCTAACATCAGTGAATTGACGGTAGAAGAAGGTGAGTTCAAAATTACCATAAAACAGGCCCAGGTCAGCGAAACACAATTCGTAGCGGTACAGTCGCCAATGCATATGCCTCAAATGATGCAGCATCATCAGCCGCCGCAGCAAATGATCTCATCTCCGCAACAAGGCGGAGGCCAGGCGCAACAACCAGCTGCTCCCGCAGCGGGAGCGAACGACAAAACATTTACAGTGAAATCTCCAATGATAGGCACGTTTTACCGTAGCTCCGCACCGGATAAGCCATCCTTTGTGAATGTGGGCGACGAGATAAAACCAGGGCAGGTGCTGTGTATTATAGAAGCCATGAAGCTCTTTAATGAAATAGAAAGCGAAGTGAGCGGCAGAATAGTAAAAGTCCTTATAGACGATGCGTCTCCTGTGGAGTATGACCAGCCTTTATTCCTGGTAGAACCAGTTTAAAATAACTAAATGAATGCAGCAAAATGTAGAGTTGTAGCAATGCTTCAATACATTTTGCTTTTCTGTTTTACACTGTTCATTACAGAACCTTAATTCGATACTGTGTTTAAAAAAATACTGATTGCCAACAGAGGCGAGATTGCGCTAAGGATCATCCGCACCTGCCGTGAGATGGGCATTAAGACGGTGGCTGTCTACTCCACTGCCGACAAGGACAGCCTTCATGTGCGTTTTGCAGACGAAGCTGTGTGCATTGGTAAGGCTCAGAGCAGCGAGTCTTACCTGAACATTCCACATATTATGGCGGCTGCAGAGATCACCAATGCAGATGCTATCCATCCTGGCTATGGATTTCTGGCTGAGAATGCGAGCTTCTCGGAGATATGTGCCCAATATAACATCAAGTTCATTGGTCCGACACCTGACATGATCAGGAGGATGGGCGATAAGATGACCGCAAAGGAAACGATGATCGCGGCGGGGGTGCCCTGTATACCGGGCTCGAAGGCTTTGCTGGAGAGCGTGGAGGAAACCATGGCGCTGGCGAAAGAAATGGGTTATCCCGTGATCCTGAAAGCTACTGCAGGAGGTGGAGGAAAGGGTATGCGCGTGGTGTGGGAAGAAGGCGAGATAGAAAGAGCCTTTACGACTGCCAAGCAGGAAGCTGCGGCTTCCTTTAAGAATGATGGTATTTATATGGAGAAGTTCGTGGAGGAGCCACGACATATAGAGATACAGATAGCGGGTGACCAGTTTGGAACTGCCTGTCATTTGAGTGAGCGTGACTGTTCTATCCAGCGCAGGCATCAGAAACTGGTGGAAGAATCTCCTTCGCCATTTATGACACCAGACCTTCGTCAGCGTATGGGAGAAGCGGCCATCAGGGCTGCGGCCGCCATTAACTACGAAAGTGTGGGCACTGTGGAGTTCCTGGTGGATAAGCATAGGAACTTTTACTTTATGGAAATGAACACCCGTATCCAGGTGGAGCACGGGGTGACTGAAGAAGTGATCAACTATGACCTGATAAAGGAGCAGATAAAGATAGCGGCGGGAGTGCCAATCAGCGGGCGGAACTATGAGCCTGAGATGCACGCCATTGAGTGCCGGATCAACGCTGAGGATCCTTATAATGACTTCAGGCCGAGTCCGGGGACCATTACGGTGCTACACACGCCTGGGGGACATGGAGTGCGGGTGGACTCTCATATCTATGCCGGCTATACAATACCACCCTTTTATGACTCTATGATCGCGAAGATCATTGCAGTGGCGCAATCGCGCGAGGAGGCGATCTGCACCATGGAAAGGGCGCTGAGCGAGTATGTGATTGAGGGGATCAAAACGACAATACCTTTCCACCAGCAGCTTATGCGCAATGAGGATTTCCGCAAGGGGAACTTCACGACTAAGTTTATAGAGAGCTTTAAGCTTGTATAATTTATCCTACGAATAGAGGCCCCGGTACGGTTTGAACTGTATCGGGGCTTTTTGCTTTGGTGTTTTCTACCCTACCTTATAGAGACCTTATAGAGACCTTTTAGAGACATTATAGAGACGGAACTTCGTTGGTACTCCACCAGAGCTCCGGTCTATAGATGCTCAATCGTGCTGTCGGATTCGCGCTAAAAGGATACAAAATACCAGCCGACAGAAATGATGAATCCCCAGTTCTTGTAGGTCTCTGTTTTGGTTTGGAACGGGACCTCATGCATGATATCATTTAGGCCTTTACTAAACTGGCCCTGGATAAATGCGTTATGTGGCAAAAGGTAAGATGCGGAGAACTGCAGTCCGTAGTCTATTTTCTCAAAGCCAACAGCTTCGGGCGTCTGTTTATTATCGAAGGTCAGATCTTTTTTCCAGGTGACAGTTGGGCCATTCATATCGGTAACAATGATCTTTCCTTTGCCACTCAGTGCGTAACTATAGTACCCCCCTGCTCCGACCCGTAAGTGTTGCCCGAAACGAAGAAGCATACTAATGGGTAATTCCACGTAATTAATGCCAGCCGACCAACGAAAGCTGCTTTCTGGCGTCCCAGAGCCATTGTTGAAATAGAGAACGTCCCTAAAGCCTTTCATGGTAATAGATGGTGCGAATTGCACGGAGAGTCGTTTAAGTAAGGAGTATTCAGCAATCAGTCCGAGTTTGCCACCTACCTTATACTTTCCGTTTTCCTCCATGCGTTTATCGTATTCTATAGCTGTATGAGTAGTATTGAAAAGGGTAAGGCCTCCTTCAGCGCCTAGCCTGAACTGACCAAATGCCGAGGTGAATAATAAAGACGTAAAGACAAAGAGAATGGCTTTTTTCATACTGATAGTATACAGAGTTAAAAAGGTTGTATGTTCAAAACTCCAGATAGACTGGACAGGCGCGACGGACCTCTTTATAGACACAGAGTAAATTAAAAAGGTTGGTAGTTTCCCAATCTACAAAGACCGAGCTTGCAATCTGGCTTTTTTGAAAATTCCAAATACCGTTCAACTGTCAGATAGGCTGACAGATGGCATCGGATATTTGTGAGTAGGAGCGGAGGTGTTGCTATTTGCTGTAAATCTTTGAGGTATGCGAGAGAAAATGATATGCATCATTGGTTATCGGCCAGGCGGGATCACTACCATAATTACCTGAGGATTAGAATCATACAAAAGAGATGAATCATTATTAAATACAAGAGCTTATTTGTTTCGAAGGGCAATCTTCCGTACCTTGTATTAATTACCCCAGCGCCTTTACTCCCGTAAACTAGCGCTCGAGATGATCTTCTATTGAATTGACATCAAAGCAGTTAACAATAAGGCTCCTGGGGTAAGCATTGCTTGCGAGCCGAGCTTTCTTGTTGATGAACTAAGTATGATGACGACCGATTGTTACCCTTATCCGCATGTGGCTACACACTGACCGAACACTGAGCTTATTATTGTTTCTCTATTTATCCTTAACCAACGCGCCCTATAAAGGGGCTTAAAAGCAAAACTTATGAACATAAAATCTTTACACAACACCCAGGTTACCCAATTACCCAAATTCAGTTTTCTAAAGAAGTTAGTTACACCTCTTTTTATTTTCATGGTCTTTACTGGCCTGCGTGCGTCTGCTACGATCTATACTGTTGGCACGGGCACAACCAGCACAACAACATCGGGCGTTACACCATTTTCGACGCTTTATGAAGACAGCCGGATACAGTATCTGTACCTTGCTTCTGAACTAACCGGTGCAGGAGCTTCTGCGGGGCTAATCAATTCCATAGCTTTCAACATTACGTCCCTGAACACTTTTGTTCAGCCAACGAACGTTAATATAAAGGTTGGAACAACTTCAGCGCTTACGATTACAAGTCTTACGCCAGGCCTCACACCTTATTTTTCGGCCGCTACCCTGTCGCCTACCTTAGGATGGAATACCTACACCTTCGGTGTGCCCTTTTTATGGAATGGCACTGATAACATAATAATTGAAGTATGCGTGGACAACTCCACATGGGACGGTAACTATGGAGTAGAAACTTTCCAATTCCCAACCGGCGATACCCGTACGTTCGGTTACTACGATGATGGAGTGGCTGGTTGCGCTATGACAACGGGCAGCACGGCTACAGCCACCAACCTTCGCAGAAGGCCAAATGCACAATTCGACATTGTACCTGCTATAGCATGTTCGGGAACGCCAGTAGCAGGAGTGGCCAGCGGACCGGCAGCTATTTGTCCAAATTTGCCCCTTATGATCGCGGCAACAGGCGCTACAACAGGGACTGGCCTTATTTATCAGTGGAAATCGTCACCTGCAGGAATGAATACCTGGAGCGACATCGCTGGCGCTAACAGCACAACACTGAACCTGCCAAGCGGACAAACAACGGCTACGGATTATCACTTGCTTGTTACTTGCACCAACGGAGGATTTTCAGACTCAACAAACGACGTTTCGGTTACTATTAACGGCCCTACGGCCTGCTACTGCACACCTTTGTATGGCACAGGCTGCGGAGATGATGATGACCTGAATAGCTATATACTGACAGGTGAGAACAGCACGGGCTTTAATGATCTGAACACAGGATGCTCCCCAGGAGCGTATGCAGACAAGACAGCACTGCCTGCCGTACAGCTTGCCCAGGGAGGTATATATAACGGTATGATCAATTCAACATATACAAGCGTGTATGAGAATGCTAACATGTGGATTGACTTCGGAGACGATGGCATATTTGACCCAACGGATACAGTTGGTTCCGTAGGTCCATTTTCTACAACTCTGGTACCCTTTACAATTACAATACCCTCGACAGCGACTTTAGGCACCCACAGGATGCGCGTCCGGGTGGTATATGACGAAATACCGAACACGATCGTTCCATGTGCGAGCTACGGATATGGAGAAACACATGACTACATGGTGACCATCATTGCGCCTCCAATGTGTCCCGCCCCGATTACACTTTCAAACGGAACTATTACGTCAGCGACCGCGGCACTGACCTGGGCGCAGCCAAATGCGACAGCTCAATGGTCCGTAGAATATGGCCCTGCCGGTTTCGCACCAGGCACCGGAACATTTGTTTCAGTGACGACCAACCCGGGTACCAGCATATCGGGACTGAGCCCAAATACCAGCTATGCTTTTTATGCACGCGCAATCTGTAGTTCTACAGATTCAAGTGCGCAGGCAGGCCCATTCGTGTTCGTCACCGCTCAGATCCCGGCTATTCCGCCCTATGCAGAAAACTGGGAAACAGGGGGTACGGCGTGGACTTACGTGAATAATGGACAAACCAATAAATGGGTAGCAGGGACCGCTACATCTAACACAGGCACAGGCAGCCTGTATGTGTCAGGAGATAATGGGCTTACCAATACTTACAATACGAACTCAGCCTCAACCGTACACGCCTATCGCGACTTTGACTTTACAACTCTAAGCGGTACGATCCCTGTTAGTTTTAACTGGAGGGCAGACGGTGAAGCAGGATGGGATACACTGGGCGTATGGATCGTTCCGATGAGCTATATACCTGTGGCAGGAACCGCTATTACAAGTGCGTCCGGCGGGGTTTTACTGAACGCTACCGAGCTTTCCACTCAGACAACCTTTACCGCAGCTAACCTGGCAATACCAGCAAGTTTTGCAGGCGGTCAGGCAAGACTGGTGTTCCAGTGGAGCAATGATAGCAACACAGGAAACAATCCACCAGCGGCGATTGACAACCTGTCTGTTGGAGGCATACCATTGTCTATAGAACTGCTTGATATAAAAGCGATCAATGCAGGCAAGCGTAACAGAGTGGACTGGCAAACGGCCACAGAAGCCAGCAATGACATGTTTGACCTGGAGAGAAGTGCGGACAACAGGAACTTTAGCAGGATTGCTACAATCAATGCAAAAGGAAGCCCGTCAGCATACAGTTTCTGGGACGAACAACCTGTTAACGGTGTAAACTACTACAGGCTAAAGATGAACGATGAGAACGGGACGCACACCTACAGCAAAACCGTATCAGCAAAGGTAAGCTCACAAACGGGCATCACGATTACAGCTTTCCCTAACCCTGTGGGAGATGACCTGACAGTGAGAGTTAGCGGTATCAAAGGAGCAGGATCCTCGGTGAACATCACCGATGTGAGCGGCAAGATAGTATCAACTCATGCTGTTCCCGGTGCCGAAATAACTATAAGCACTGCGCATCTTACAGCGGGAGTCTACTTTGTGAACTACAACGATGACAACCATACCGAGACTATAAAATTCCAGAAGAAATAGAGCCTTGTTT
>CAMPJV010000126.1 GCA_946886975.1 uncultured Taibaiella sp.
AATTATTACAGGTTCAGCCTAGGCACAGACTTTCCTGTAATTGATATAAGGTATGGGATTGGGATAAAGAATGTGTGGAACAGCGGGTATGAATATCATAAGATAATAGGAAGCATTTCTGATTATTTGAAGGTGGCTCCTTTGGGCACTTTGTACTACAACATCTTTGCAGGTAAGTATTTTGGCACACTTCCCTACCCTTTGCTTGAGATTCACCCAGGGAATGAGTTTCATTATTACAACAAGTACGCCTTTAACATGATGAATCGCTTTGAGTTTATCAGCGATCAATATGCAGGTATTAACCTGGAACATAACATTGGGGGAGGGGTCTTCAATTACATCCCCTATTTAAAGAAACTGAAGATGCGCCAGTTTTGGACGGCTAAAGTGCTGTACGGCGACCTTAACGACGAGAACAAGAAATTGAACCTGGACAAGGGTTATACATTCAGGACCCTTGACAAGACGCCCTACATTGAAGTTGGGACAGGAATTGCAAATATCCTGCAGGTATTCAGGATAGATTTTGTGTGGAGAGTATCGCCAAAGCTGTTGCCAGGCGAGACGGAGGAAAAATACTTTGGCATTTTCGGAAGCCTTCGATTCAACTTTTAGTAGCCTTAGTTGAAGCTGCCTGAACTGTGTGCGATGAAAGCTACCACTTCCATCAGCAGTGCAATACCAAGATGAACAATGATACCACCATAAATACTTTTAGTTTCATAGGCGAGAATGCCCAGTATCCAGCCGCCAAAGAAAGAGCTGATCGTTTCACCTAACGGTTTTTCAAAGTGGATAGTAAGATAGAAGACGCACATGGGGAGAATGGCGCGAGGGCCCGCAAACCTGGCGAAAGCGAGGATGAGAAAACCCCGGAAAAAGAACTCAGTGGTAACAAAGTCGGCGGAATAGCAGAGCTCGTAAAAGAAGGTAAGCAGCTTATTTGTTGACCCTTCCTGTGAAATCCCTAGATGGAATGCCCGAGGGTAGATACTTAGGAAATCCCCCTGTGTGCTGGCCCATGTAACAAGTGGTACCATGAGCAGCAACAGTATAAAGTATGGTTTTAGAACTACTCCTTTGCTGTGGAACCCATAGACAGGCTGAACTTTACGATCGGTGAACCACCAATAGATGGTACAAGGAATGAAGAGCCAGACAAAACCTTCGAGGTTCATGAAGTATTTCTTTGCTACTGTCTGGTATTCTAATGGCGCATAGCGCTGTGCAAGAATATCGTACTGATAAAACCAGGCACGGAATGAGAAAAGGAAAACACTTAAAATGATAAGGCCCCAAAGTTTTGGCGAGTAGAGGATCGCTCTGTCCTTTGGATTCACGAGGTAAAGCATGTAAGCTCCGCCAAACGCAATAAAATACATCAGACAGTATCGCAGCAGTCTTTTTGAAGCGTTGAATTCGCGTGATATGTAGGTTGTTTCAAAGTCATAGGTATAGTTTATCCAGGTAAGCAATCCGGCAAAGCAGATAAGCGGAATAAAATACTTAAGGCTAAAGTGCTCCCTAAAGTATAGTAGTATAAGGCTGATGATCTTGCGCATGCAGAAAAATGGGCTCAGGCGCTAAGATAACGTCCTTGTAGCAGGAAGAACTCTTTGTGCAACCCTTATTTGATGCCCCATAAATCCAGAATCTGTCGGGCGTGGTTTTGAACCTCAGGCTTTTGGATGATATGGTCTATCCTTCCGTTTTCGTTAATTAAGAAGGTAAATCTGTAGATGCCCATGTATTTCCGGCCAAAGAGCATCTTCTCTCCCCAGACACCGTAAGCATCAATTATCTTATGATCTACATCCGCCAGAAGAGGAAATGGCAATGAAAACTTACGCTCAAAGTTTTTGTGCTTCCTTTCAGTATCAGCGCTCACGCCAATTACCTGTATTCCTTTTTTTGCAAGAAGCGCCGTATTGTCTCTGAGATTGCAAGCCTGTTCGGTACAGGTCGGCGTGTTGTCCTTTGGATAGAAATATAAGACTACCTTTTGACCCTTATAATCCTTTAAAGAGACCGGATTACCATCCTGGTCATTTACTGTAAAGTCCGGTGCTTTAGAACCAACTTTCAACTTCATATCCTGAAGCAATTTATCATTTCGTGAAAGTATAGACAAGAGTCTTACTATTATTGTTCTCATCACTGGCCGAGATTGTGAGTTTATGCTTACCCTTCGGACAATGCTCATCGAAGGTATAAAAGAATGTATCTCCTTTTGGTTCGAAGGCAAGCCACCTACCGTCGAGTTCCGCTCGGAATGACTTTACCGAGGTGATATCTTCTGTTACTCTGAAGCTTATCCGTGACGCGTTGGAAAGGTTAGCGCCATTGGGTTGCAGAGGCTTGATTGAAGGAGCTGTCGTGTCCATTGTGAGCCAATAGGTGCCGAAGTTTCGAACGCTTACATTATACCAGCCATTCTCGAATGTTGCGGCGCTTCCATCCTCCGTTTTCCCGTCTGAGTACATAGTAACGATTTTATCGCGTTGGTTGAATGAGATCGGGGTGTTTGGCTTTATGCCAAGTGTGAAATACTTGTGGACTGGCACGAAAGACTGGTGGAGACGGACCTTATCAGAGAGACTCTTTTCGTCTTTAGAAAGATCTAATTTAAAACAGACGTCATCATATAAACCTGCGGGATCGATATCGAAACGAACGTTTGGATGTTCAATAGTGTTCCGGGTGCCTACGGGAAATAGCTTCGGGCAGTCTTCTTTCGTTGTAGTTCCCCCAGATTGTACACTGAAGGAAATATCTGATGAGTTTCCTGCCGCATCTGTGAGAACTAATTTAATATTATTGGCTTGATCATGAAGTGTGATAGCTCCTTGCCGGTCGTTCAGGAAAGGATAGATGCCCTTCAGCTGGTTGCCGGGTAGCTGAAACAAGAGCTGATACCAGGCTCCGGTTAATTTCCTTGACTTGTAATCGACGTAAGCATGAAGATATCTTGTAACATCATAGCCGATATCGTCAAGTTTAATCTGGCCCTGGAGCGTGTCATTCTGATACCATTTTGCGGTATAGAAATTAAGTGTATTATTACTACCATTCATGTAGTCATTGACACTAATCGCTATTCCTATCTTGTCAGAATTGATAGTGATAGTCTCAGAAGAGGTGACGTATTGGTCTCCCACTTTCTTCAGATTAACAATTTGGGGAGTCTGCTCATAAATGCTGCGAGTCAGATCATATAGGGCAATACGGGTAGGGACAGGTGGCCTGCTGTCGGTGATTTGGAAGCCAAACAGCTGCGGGTTTAGAGGGTGCTCAGTTTTGGAGTCACGGATCTCAAAATGCAAGTGCGGAGCCATGGAGCCTCCTGTATTCCCCGACCAGGCAATTCGCTCGCCTTTTTTGACCGGAAACTGGTCCGGTTTAAGCTGGAGATCGACTGCCCATGATTCCTTTTGATACTGCACTTTTCGAAGATAGGCCTGGACTTGGGGTGCAAAGTTGTTGAGATGTGCGTATAGTGTAGTAAATCCATTTGGATGGGATATATACAGGGCGTGGCCAAACCCACCTTTTTCCATTTTTATTCTTGATATGTATCCATCAGCTGCAGCGTGGACTGGCAGATTTTCTTTACCAGTCGTTTTTATATCGATTCCACTATGGAAGTGGTTTGGCCGGACCTCCCCAAAATTGCCTGCTAACAAGATGGGAATGTTCAAGGGATTTCTAAAATATCCCTGGGGGTAATGCGATGCCGCCTGATCATCTAACTGCGCAGCTGCAGACTGGTATGTCAGTAAAGCAAGGAGTAATAAAAACTGTCTCATACAAAGCTCAAAGTAGTTAATCTATGGCCAGGTAAGTACAAAGCCCAAGCCAACAAACCGGGAACGGCAAAATTTAACCCAGGGTGTGGACTGACTCTGAAACTGAATTGAATAGCTACCAGTTTCAGGCGGAAGCCTTAGCTTTGCGGCGATCAATTCTACACACGACTACATCATCCGGAATGTTTGACAAGTTAAAGGAAAAATGGAAGGTTAGCGGGGTCCGGCTGTTTCTTATCCTTTGCACTTTTGCTATAGGCGGCAGTTTATGTGGCTATGTCGCACGTAAGTTCATGGACTTGCTTACGCTGGAGAAGGGTGTGATTTGGTACGTTGTTTATATTATTCTTGTTACATTACTGTGGCCGGTTGCTGTGATCACAGTTAGCGTATTCTTTGGGCAGTTCAGATTTTTCAGAAACTATCTTTCCCGGATGGCGGCCAGGATGTTTGGAAAGAAGTAGCTAATGCAATATGGCTCGCAGGACAGACAGAGACTTTAGCTGTCCGAGGTGCTGGCTATGCTGATGTAAATATTCCATATACCAGTCGAGAAGGCGGAAACGCATTGCTCCGTTCATGGTAATTTCCTTTAATTCAGTAATCTCTTTTATCTTGATAAGCTGAGCCAATGTGGCGGCATCCTCATCAGCGAGGAGCGGTCTTTGTACCGGAGGGTGAGCAGAGAAACCGCCCTCATGCAAATTTAAATAGGGTGTAGCCTCACAATAACTACCCTGGACCTCATAACCAAGCAAGCGACTGCTTTGGATGATAAAGTATAGCGGAAAATTGGGCGTATCGGCTGTGCTCATCTGGTCAAGCCTCTTGAAATATTCATAACTGAAGTCGAAAAGCTCAGGCATTGGAGCATGTTCGGGCAGCAAGCGAAGTAACAGCTCGACAGAAAAAAGAGCAGTACTATTCTTAACCACTTCTTCCTGCATGGAAGCAGCGAAATAGCAAGACTGGTATTCCCTTAAACGCTGAAGATTTTTTCCTGGTTTCTGGTAAGCGACTAACTCCAGCATGCTCGCCGGCTGAAAGAGAGCCGCTTTGTTGTTTGCCTTAGACGAACGGACGCCTTGTACCATATAGGTCTGAACGCCGAAATGTTGGGTAAATATGGATGTGATAAGGCTTGTTTCACCGTATTTAATGGATCTAAGCACAATGCCCCTGGTGTTTTGTAACATAGCTCCTACTCCATGAAGACCATTTTTCCGGCGTGGGTTTGTGTACCATCTTTATTCGTTGCGAAGATGAGGTAGACACCAGATTGTGGTCTTCGGCCGGTATAGTCCAGACCATTCCAAATAGCCTGTCCACCGAGCGCTTTTGTGCGATAGACTAACTGACCAGATATATCTGTTATCCTGATATCAGCGTTTTCTGAGAGTCCTTTGATGGCAATCGTACCTGAATAGCCGGAAGGCACTGGATTGGGAAAAGTGATAACATCCTGGTTGCTTTCACCTCCGTCGGTTGCTGTTCCCCTATAGCTGACAAGACCGAGCGCGGTACCTATGTAGACATCGCCTGTGACAGGATCGATAGCAATCTTCTGGATGTTATTTGAAGGAAGGGGACTGGTCTCGACGGTGAAACGGCTGACAATCTTTTCGCCATCTGGACTTATAAGCCATACTCCGTTGGTAGTTCCGATCCATTTTCTATTTGCTCCGTCAACGGCGATAGTCTTCACCTTCTCGCTCTGGAAGAGGTAGCCGGCAAACTGATCGTACTGCACGATTGGTCTTTCAATTTCGCAAGTTCCTGATGCGACCTGGTCGGGGGAGCAGTTGAGGATTCCAATACCATCATTTGTGCCGAACCAGATGGAGCCCTGCTTGTCAATTGCTATGCTATTGACGAAAGCGTTTATCGAGGAGGTTGAAATCTTAGCATACACATCATCGTTCTTATTGTCTGGAGTGTGGTTGTCGTTGTAGACAGCGACACCAGCCCCACCGCTTGGCAGTATATACCATTTCTGATTATATTCATCTGTGAGCATATAGGCAGAGTACATAAACGTACCTCCACCGCTATACTTGAACCAATTCCCTTCTCTTGTTCTTACTGCAAGCTCGTTTACTGCTCCGGCCTGATTCAGCCATAGATTGCCGTCCTGATCGAAGGTGAGCCCTGCGATCCTGTACGCATTCGGATCGCCGTAAGTTGGTTCCAATATTGTACCTTCCTTGAGGTACTCGGTAGTGCCATCGGGCTTTATGATGAAGAGTCCGCTTCTATAGGAGCCAGCATATATTGTTCCATCTACGGGGTCCCGGGCGAGGACTACGAAGTCGGTGACATCCCTGTTATTGAACAGCGGAAAAGTTTTCTTGCTGTAGGCCGTCCATTTGCCATCTTTTAGATGAGAAAGGCCGCTGCCATTGTATACGTAGGTCCAGTTCTCATCGAAGCCGCCATGCGCGATCCAGAGCTCGCCATTGAAAGGCAGTAAATCGAAGGACCCAACGTCTGATGGGCCTTCAGGCTTGAAGACGGTTAGCTCATTCGAGGCGGATCTCCGGGTAAGTCCTTCCACTTCATCTGCCACCCAAACGGATTTGTCTGATAACTCTACTGTCTTTCTGACAAAACGGGGGCCCTTGAAAGAATCCGTTATCTGACCGGCGGGACTTAGAAGCTTCATTATGGCATTGTAGCTTACCGCGGTGAACTCATCTATCCATAATCCATCGGTAGCCGAGTCAAGATGCTTTATTTCGTAGGGGCTTTTGTACAGGAAGGAGAGGGTGTCGGAAGTTAGCGTGAAAAGGCTATCTGCTCCCGCGAGGTAGAGGTTGTTGTGAGCAGTGGCGATGTAGCTTAAAGATTTCCTGGAATCTACCTGCTGCCATGAAGAAAAGGCCTGAATGGTAGGGTTGTTCTTATTGATCCGGTATGTTCCGTTTGTAGTTACTGCATAGAAGTAATTTCCAAAGCCGGTCATCTCCTTTACTTCTATAGTCTGATTTTTGGTAATGAAAGAGTAGGTTTCTTTAATTTCCTTCTTATCAAGGTTGATCACTACAATACCAAAGCTAGTGCTGAGATAGGCCAGGCCATTGTGCGTGTAGATATGATTAATGTTTTTCGGGCCGCTGAGCGTCTTTAGCTTGATGTCGGGTATATTGAAGAACGTACCGTCTTTGAACAAGTCGATGTTTCCGTTGGAATAGGCAAGGATTGCAAAATCAGTGGTAGGGTCATAGCCTACATAGGCCATGCCTACATCCGCCATTCCTTCAACCTTGCTATAGGGAGTTATCTCGGACTGAGATGCATTATAGGTGAAAAATGATTGCTTGGTTGCAGTAAACAGGGTCACTCCGTCGGTTGCCACACTAATAGCTTCGGCATAAGGCATATGAGCCCGCCAGGAGCCGATAGGCTGACCTTGCGCAAATGCACCAGCGGAACAGGATACTGACGCCAAAATAAGACTTAGAAGACCTTGTATATTCATAGGTAAAGACACATAATCAAATGTAACAATTAAACGGCAGAGCGGCTGTTATATTGCATTCGCACCGTCGGATTTCAGATTTCCCTGTAAGAGAAAGTCGATGGTCCGCGGGAAAAAGAAGTGCTCTAACTGGTGGACCCTGGCAGCCAGGGATTCTGCT
>CAMPJV010000127.1 GCA_946886975.1 uncultured Taibaiella sp.
TGCTTAAAGAAGATATTCAGAAAATAGTAGAGGCGGCAATACTGGCTCCTTCCGGGGGCAACTCACAGCCCTGGCGATTTGTCTACAAAGATCAAAGGTTATTTATCTTCCATGATCTTAGTGCATCATATTCCTTCCTTGACTATAGCAGTCTGGGCTCGTATATTGCTTTGGGGGCGGCCATCGAGAATATAAAAATCAAGTGCGACGAAATCGGCTATCAGGCATCCGTGGATTTTGCACCCTTCGAGTCCGGCAAACCGCTGGTGGCGATTGTCAGCTTTAAGAAATCCCATGATCGGATCTATCGGAAGGCACTTGCTGATGCGATACATACAAGACTTACAAATCGGAATATATCCGTTCGGGCTGTGTTAAGTAGCAGTTTTTATCAAGAGCTCAAATCTTCAATAAGCACTGGGAGCTACCACGGGGCCTCCCTTGAAATTGTACATGATACGAGCCAGATACATGAGCTGGGCGATATCGCGGCGACAAGCGAAAAGCTAGTGTTGATGCATCCGCGCGGTCATTATGATGCGTTCAAGAAGGAACTTCGTTGGTCCGAGGAAGAAAATAAAGCTAAGCGAGATGGTTTAGATGTGGCGACACTTGGAATTTCCAAGGGTGAGATATCAGCCTTGCGCATTGCTAATGACCCCGAAGCAATTGGCTTCGTGCGTGATGTGATCAAAGGTGGCAACGCATTTAAGAAGATGGCTCAAAAGGCTATTGCTGCTTCATCAGCTCTTGGAGTGGTTTCCATGCCAGAGTATTCCGAGTTGAACTTCCTGCTTGCGGGTGGAGCAATAGAGCGTATTTGGTTAGAAGCCAACATAGCAGGGGTGTCCGTTCAACCTATAACTCAGTTCACCTTTTTGCTCGCAAGGTTGGTAAACGGCAATGGTATTGGCATGGATAATTATTATAAGCAAGAATTTACCCATTTGAAGGAAAGGTTCTTTACGCTTTTGCCTCATTTGGAAAATAGACAGCCAGTTTTTATTTTCAGGCTGTGTAAAGCAGATGAACCAAAAATAAAAGCTCTCAGAAAGCCTGTTGATTCTGTCTTCATTAGTAAATGACCTCTAGGAGAGAGGAGCCTTGTAAATGAGACTGATAAAGCTAAGGTTATATCGCGCCATTGATGATCCGGAGTCGTGTCAAAAGTTCATCATTGGACACAGGCATGTATTAGAAAATATTGGCGTCACAAAAGTTACATCTTCCAGAGATGCATGGACTCAAAATCCTGGAGTATACGTACTAATAGTGGAAGACACTGCCGACGGCAGGGTATTAGGTGGAGCAAGGGTTCATATCGCAGATAAGGACCATCGCTTACCAGTAGAAGAAGCAACGAGCTTTCTTGACCCCAAAGTAGTCGATATCGTGAATGAACATATACCTGCCGGAACGGGTGAGATATGTGGTTTATGGAATTCAAGAGAAGTGGCCGGAATGGGGATTGGCGCTGTCTTTTTAACCAGGGCGGCCGTTGCCATATCCACTCAAATTGGTCTAAGTACATTGTTTGCGTTGTGCGCCCCCTACACAGTTGCCATGGCCCAGAATGTAGGGTATGAAATAGAAACCTCGGTGGGTAAGAACGGCACGTTTTATTATCCTAAGCTTGACCTCGTAGCAACGTTTATGATATTAAGGGATGTTGATGTGTTATCCAAAGCGATACCAGAGGAGCGGGATCCTATAATGGAACTTCGCAGCAACCCCGTGATCGAACGGACCGAATTGTATCGGAATAAGGAAGTGCACCTGTTTTACCATCTAAAATTGCAAAACAAAGTGCAGTGGTAATCTACCTTGATATCCGTTAATTGTCTGTTCCTCTTTTATTTATGCCGTTTTTTATATAAATAGCACTTAATTAGGAAATGGCCTGTTCATGCGCTTGAAGAAATACCTCATCTTTCTCATTGCTGGAGTACTTATTACGTTTAACTGCAAGGCTCAACAGGTTTATGACAACAATGACGGCATCATCGCCATAGGCAGATCGATACAATATTTTGTAGACTCGACCGGAAGCTCGACGCTGGAAGCTGCCATTTCGAATACCGGATATCATGACTTTGATTCCCAGGTTCCCAACATAGGTCTGGTAGAGTATCCTGTCTGGCTGAAAGTCGGTATCACAAATAACTCACAAAATTCGCTTACGCTGGAAATAGCTCAAGCTCTCCTCGATGAAATTGAGTTCTATTATCCGATGGCCACTGGTTATGGCGTTAACAGGAGCGGGGAAATCTACCCCTTCTCTGCAAGGCCGGTAAAGAACCACAATTTTCTTTATGAACTTAGCGTAGACTCCGGCAGTACTGAATACTACTATTTTCGTATCAAGTCTTCTGAAAAGCTTGAGTTGCCGGTTTTTCTCGGAAAAAAAGGACAGGTCATACAGAGTGATTTAACCAAGAATATTCTTTTTGGAATATTCTTCGGGATAATAATTGTAATGTTCTTTTACAACCTGTTCATTTACTTCACGGTCAGAGACCCAATTTACCTTTACTACGTTATCTATATACTGGTAGTCGGGCTGATACAGGGGACTATTGAGGGCTATACATTTCAGTACCTCTGGCCTGATAGCAGCTTTATGGCAACAAGAGCGTTTTACTTTTTTACGGCTCTCGTAAATATTACCGGGCTTGAATTCGTAAGGCGATTTCTCAACACCAAGATTTCCATTCCGAAGCTGGACAAGCTTTCCTATGTTCTCTACGCAATTTATGTGATAGCAATTTTGCTCGCTATTACAGGCTCTTATAATAGTAGCTACCAGATACTACAAGGTTTTGCTGGTCTTGTTTCGCTTTACATGCTGAGCGTCTCCATTATCATGGCAAGGAGGGGGTACCGCCCTGCCAAGTTCTTTATCATAGCGTGGATCCCCTTGATAGTCGGGATAATAATCTATGTTTTAAAAGACGTTGGAGTCCTGGAATATAATATCGTAACGAACTATAGCATAACCATAGGTTCGGCTCTTGAGGTAATCCTGCTGTCGTTCGCGTTGGCAGACAAGATAAATATTCTCCAGGCTGAGAAAAGGGTTTCGCAGGAAGAAGCTCTAAGAATATCAAAAGAGAACGAGCATATCATCAGGGAACAGAACGTTATCCTGGAATCAAAAGTCAATGAGCGGACAATGGCCCTCAAGGCGTCGAATGAGGAACTGGCAAAAACGTTGCATGAACTAAAGGAGACGGAAACGCAACTAGTGGAGTCAGAGAAGATGGCGTCGTTAGGCCAGCTTACTGCAGGTATCGCACATGAAATCAATAATCCAATAAACTTTGTTACTTCTAACGTAAACCCTCTGAGGCGTGACGTAGACCTTCTTATTGACCTGGTCAGCCAGATTGAGGAGGTAGGTCTGGAAGAAGGTCCTACTGGGGAAAAGCTGAAGAGAATAGAAGAGCTGAAGGAACAAGTGGATTATGATTATCTTAAAACAGAGATAGGCTTTCTTCTTAAAGGAATTAACGAAGGGGCTTCAAGGACAGCGGAGATAGTGAAGGGCTTAAGGGTATTCTCCAGGCTTGATGAGGATGATCTCAAGAAGGCAGACATTAATGAAGGGCTTGACTCAACTATTGTTATTGTCAACCATTTGTTGAATGGCTCCATTGAGATAGAAAAGAACTACTCCGGAATACCGTTGGTAGAATGTTTCCCCGGGAAGCTGAACCAAGTCTTTTTGAACTTAATGTCTAATGCGATTCATGCTATAGATCAGCGGTGGAAGGGTGAACCGGGCGGAAAGCTTTCACTTGGTACCTGGAATGATGAGTCCAGTGTCTTCATAAGTGTGAAGGATAATGGAATGGGGATGGATGAAAACACAAAGAAGAAACTATTCGAACCGTTCTTTACCACTAAGGATGTTGGAGAAGGGACTGGTCTGGGATTGTCTATTGCATACAACACTGTCAGAAAACATAATGGAAGTATAGAAGTGAATGCGGCAGTAAATGAAGGTTCAGAATTTATCATTCGGATACCTATCATACACAATTAAAACTGAATAGTCGTGAGTAAACCGGATAAAATAAAGGTGTTGTATATAGACGATGAGGCAAATAATCTCATCGGATTCAAGGCTACTTTCAGGTTGGATTATAATGTGCTGGTAGCGAATTCTGCTGACGAAGGGATTGATATGGTGGAAAAGAACCCGGATATTAAGGTAATACTGTGTGACCAGAGGATGCCAGGGAAAACGGGTGTTCACTTCTTTGAAGAGATAGCGGCAAAATACCCGGCACCTGTACGTATGTTGCTTACCGGGTATACGGATATCGAGTCCGTGATCAATGCGATTAACCGGGGGCACATTTATCGGTATATTCCGAAGCCATGGCAGGAGACGGACATCAGATCAGCAATAGAGGAAGGATATAAGTACTATATCACGAACTCGATGCTGAACATTAAGAACGATGAGCTGCAGAAGGCTTATGATGAGCTGGATAAGTTCGCCTATAGTGTGACCCATGATATGAGGGGCCCTATTCTTAGTGTGTTAGGCGCCATAGAGATCGCCAAGAACTCGGACGACCAGGCTGAGATAAAGGAGATCCTTGAAATGATGGAAAAGTCGATCCAGAGGGTGGATGACTTTATTCAGAACATGCATGAATACTATAACCTTAAGAGAGGGCAGCTGCAGATAAATGAAATAAACTTTGCGGAGGTAATAAAGGAGCTGAGGGAGCTATATGAGGTAGGGGCCAAAGTAAATAATACACATTTTGAAATAGAACTGCATCAGGATGAAACGTTTAGGACAGATGAATTGTCCCTCAAGATTATTCTTAATAATTTGTTATCGAACGCCTTTAAGTACCAGAGAAAGAACATTGACGATAAATTTGTGAAACTGGAGATTAATGTTCAGTCAGGTAATACAACTATTCTGGTCCGCGATAATGGAATAGGCATAGACGAGATCCATATAAACGACATATTCAACATGTTCTATAGGGCAACGTCTGAAAGTGTCGGTTCGGGATTTGGATTGTATAATGTGAAGGATGCATTAAGGAAGTTGAACGGTGTCGTTGAAGTTAAATCAAAGCCGGGGAACGGCACCGAGTTTAAGGTAGAGATTCCAAATAAATAACCATGTCGGACAAGTTGAACTTTATAATAATAGACGATAGTAAGCTAGACTGCTTTATTGCAGAGAAGGTTATACAAAATTCCGGTAGGAGTGAGTCTGTAAAGTCTTTTATGGTAGCAACTGAGGCCCTGGATTACATTAAGGGACTAAGCGCAGCAGATCAGAAGACAATTGTCCTGGTTGATATCCAGATGCCGGTGATGAATGGGTTTGAGTTCATCGAAGCGTACGAGCAGAATATACCGGACGGATCCAAGGACGCCTTTATGGTAAACCTTCTATCGTCTTCAATTAATGAAACGGATGTAATACGTGCCAAGGGCTACAAGTCTGTCAACAAGTTCCTCAATAAGCCTCTTACGAAAGCAACCCTAGACGTAATCCTGGAAAGCGCCTGATCATTTTTTGACGGGAACTATGACATAGCCGGCTTCACGCAATAGCGTGATCAGTCCTTTTTCCCCAAGCAGATGGCCAGCACCTACGGCAAAGAACACCGGCTTCTGATCCATTCTTTCTTCCATTCTCCCGATCCACTTTATGTTCCGGTCATCAAGGAAGGCGTTAAGGTCGTCCGTGACCGTTCGTGCGGAGTCGATTATCTGTGCCAGCAAAGGCAAGTCCTGGCGCTTGTATGCACGCAGCATTCTTCTGTATTCGGCGGCCTCTCCCGAGTAGTCCTTTGCTAAGGAAACCAGCTCTTTGATGACACTATCCTGAGGTAAACGATCGAAAAGCTCGAGCTGCTCTCGGGCCTCCTCAAGGCCGGTAACCTCCATCTTGTATTTCCGGGCTTCTTCCAATATGTTAGTTTCGTATGAGACAGGCGTGCTGCAGGAGACAGCCTTTGTAGAAAAGAGTGTCTGTAATGCGGCTGGCTTCATTTGCTGAAACATCTCTATGCTCATGCCAAGGCTGTCTGTTACGAAGGCCTTTACTATTTTATAGTCTTCTTCTGTGAAATACTCCTTTAAGGATTTGCCGCTGCGGTCGATCATTCCGGTTGCTACCTCCATCATTACGGAGGGATCGTCCATATCCATTTCGAAACAGACCTCTTTGCAGGAACGGAGGCTCTTCTTCATAACGGGCGTCCAGACATAATCTTTCTGACAAAGGAGGTGAATGGTGCCAAAGAGGTAAGAAGGAGCCTTCATATCCTTTCCGGTGATCTTCCAAAGTAAGGACCTCTGGTCTTCTTTGATTTCAGGTGGAGGGGCTTGCTGTGCCCGTGAACTGGTAAATGCGAGCAGCATACCAGCAAGCACAGTGAAGTATCTCTTCATGGAATAAAATTAGCTCTATTCAAAGAAAAGAGTTGTTAAGCCTATTCCAACTCCGAGCATTATAGCTATGGTTTTTTGCCATGTCAGCATGTGCTGCCTTGTGCCGCTTTCAAAGAATATCGTCGTAGATATGTGAATGAAGGCGCCAGCTACTATAGGTATAACCCATTTAACCAGCTCGCTCATCACGAAATAGCGGACGCTAAAGTAGGAGGCAAGTAATGAGGCGAGTGGCGTGATGAGAGCAAAGATGAAGAGCACCCAAAAGGCCTTGGTTCTGCCTTTTACTGTAAGAACCAGGGAAGTAAGCAACATGGCCTCGGGCAACTTGTGGGCGGCTACTGCTAAATAGAGCGATGATTCCGTGGCTTCCATGCGGTAGTTGAAGCCAAGGGGCAAGCCTTCCATAAAGGCGTGCAGGGATAGCCCGAGGATAATAGACACCAGCGGTATGGCGTGAAGATGGCCAGGCTGATGATGGTGATGGTCATGTGGATGATGATGCTGGTGTCCGTGGTCGGTAGTCTCCACGTGGGCATGGCCGTGCTCCACACCATGCGTGATGCGCTGGATAAGCAGCTGAATGAAGAACCCGACAAGGACAAAGAGGCCGGCTGCATGGCCCCGTTCTTCGAATGTTTCCGGCAATAAATGGAGCAGCGTGATGCTTAGCAGAAAGGAGCCGGAGAAGGCAAGGAGGTAGTTTGTTCTTTTGTCGTTGATGCCTTTGAGCCAAAGTGGGGCACTGCCACCTATAAGTGTAACGATGAACAGCAGCAGATTATATACATTCATTCAGATCTATTGAGCATTCCAGTCTGGGCGGTAAATGTAAAACCATTTTGTTAATCAATGCTAAAG
>CAMPJV010000128.1 GCA_946886975.1 uncultured Taibaiella sp.
CCCTAGCGCCCAATCTGCACATTTGCATATTTGCACATTAACTATCGGCCAACAGCCAAAAAGAACAAGCCAACGGCCAACAGCTAAAAGCCAAAAGCTAATACCCATACTTCTCCTTCCAGCATTGCCTCAGGTACTCCCGTTGCCTCGCCTCTGCCGCATTGTTGCCCGGATCATACAGTTTCTTCCCGCTGATCTGTTCCGGTAAAAACTCCTCCTCAACGAAGTTGCCGGGATAGTCGTGCGCGTACTTGTAGCCCTTCCCATAGTTCATGTTCTTCATCAGGCCCGTTGGTGCATTTCGTATAGGCAGTGGAACCGGCAGGTCGCCCGTCCTTCTCACCAGGTCTTCTGCATTGTTTATCGCCATGTAAGATGCGTTGCTCTTTGCGGAAGATGCAAGATAGGTGGCGCACTGGCTAAGGATGATTCTGCTCTCCGGCCACCCGATCATCTGAACTGCTTGAAATGTTGTCGTAGCGAGAAGCAGGGCATTAGGGTTTGCGTTGCCTATGTCTTCGCTCGCCAGTATGAGCATCCTCCGTGCAATGAACTTTGGGTCTTCCCCACCCTCTATCATTCTGGCTAGCCAGTACACAGCGCCGTTCGGGTCACTGCCGCGCATCGACTTGATGAATGCGGATATGATATCGTAGTGCTGCTCACCGTTCTTGTCATATAGCGCCATCTTGTTCTGCACTACATCCTGTACCAGCTCATTAGTGACCTCCCTCTGATCGATAGGCAGCGACGAGGCTATAAGTTCCACCAAATTGAGCAGTCGCCGTGCGTCTCCCCCGCTTAGCTGCAGCAATGCTTCCCACTCCTTGATGTTCATTTTCTGCTGCTTCAACTGCTCATCTTTTTCTAGAGCATTATGCACCAGCGCCATCAGGTGTTCCTCGGTCAACGGCTTCAATACATACACCTGGCACCGGCTCAGGAGGGCGCTGATCACCTCAAATGATGGATTCTCAGTAGTAGCTCCGATAAGTGTAATTATTCCTTTTTCCACTGCTCCGAGCAAGCTGTCCTGTTGTGCCTTATTGAATCTGTGTATCTCATCTATGAATAGCAGCGCATGCCCGGCAACGCGTGCCTTCTCTATTACTGCCCTGACTTCTTTTACTCCGCTGTCTATTGCGCTCAAAGTAAAAAATGGCAGGTCCAGGGCGTGTGCTATGATCTGTGCAAGGGTAGTTTTACCCACGCCGGGTGGCCCCCAGAATAGCATGGAATGGGCCCGCTTATTGCGCACCATTTGCTCCAGCACTTTCCCCGGCCCCACAAGGTGCTCCTGCCCGATAAACTCTTCTAACGTCTTCGGACGCATTCGTTCAGCAAGTGGTATATGAGATGCGTTTGGCATAAGATTAGCGTTGTGTGTCCTTCTATTTGTCTAAATTAGCGCTATTATGATCCGTAAGTTATTAATAGTTTCATGCCTGCTGGGCCCCGTCTTTAGCGCTTTTGGCCAGAGTAAGCCAGATGATAAAGCGCGCGTTACAACTACCACTGCCACAAAGCTGGACTACAAAGAGATCGGTGCTCCTATGCCGCCGCTCCGGATGTTTACAAGAGAGGGAACGTATCTCACCAACGACGATCTTAAGAATGATGCTAACCTGATTCTCATGCTATTCAACCCCACTTGCGCCCATTGCGAGGACCAGACGGTCATTTTCAGGAAAAACCTGGAGCTGTTCCGCAAATCCAATATAGTGCTAATGGCTGCCTCTGGTATGGGCCCTTACCTTGGCTATTTTACCAAGGGCACGAAGATAGATAGCATCATGAAGTTCCAGGTCGGAATAGATAGCTCGGGGTATATCGACAGAGCTTTCAATTACAAGTCTCTGCCGCAGATTAATGTATACGATAAAGAAAGGAAACTAATCAAGACCTTCAATAGTACGGTACCTATTGATTCGCTAAGGAATTTTATAGAGTAGAATATTGGCACAGCCCGTTTGGTGCTGTTTGACCTTACTTCAAAGCGCAGCTTCCTAAGCTGCGCTTTGTGTTTTAATATGGTCTCTTATCTTTCTGATGTAGTCAAAATAGCCCGTCTCCATTCTCATCCAGAACACGATGAAGATGGCAATACTTATCCCCAGAAGGGTGTAAGTGAATGACAGGTATTCTTGCTTCCCAAACAGGAAAAACAACAGAGCTGCTATCAGCATGAACGTACAGAAGATCACGATCAGCAGCGGGCCGCCGGAATCTATCTTGCGCATTTTAGAACTGATGACCACTTGTGTTTTACTGCCCGATCCTTTCAGCTCTACGTGAGTGATTGGAAGCGTCTTTATCGTGGTCTCCTGCTCTGCGTGCGGTATAATACGGAGCATGAGGTCTTTCTCGAATACCTCAAAATCCATATCATGTACTCTCATGTGCTTGCCAAGCAAACGGCTCTTGATGTCTTCTATAGGCATAGCCGACTGGTACCGGTAAGTTCTTGAAAATAACATAGGTAAGCCCTTTTAAGTTTAAGAAGATGATTGATATGAAAGTTAACAATAAT
The DNA here is from genome assembly GCA_946886975.1 of uncultured Taibaiella sp. Next base: position 2,531 of record CAMPJV010000128.1, read on the forward strand.
TTTTCTTTTGTCAAATACATCAGATGAAATTATTTTAACGTCCTTCTCCTTCCTAAAGACGGGATTAGACCTTTAAATGTTAGGCTAATAGCTTAGAACTCAAGCCAGGTTTAACTTTTAGTTAACCCAACCGTCAGTATTCATATGTCGTTTTATGTGGATAAGCTGTTAGTTGGACTTACCTGTGCCGATCATTTGGTAGTATTGTTCTACCATAGCCCGGTAATAGGGCTTCAATTGTGGGGGCACTGTTCTGTAAAGCTCCAGCAGGCTCTGCCGGTCTTTCATGTACTTCTGCAGCTCTGCCGGTATAGGTCTTGCTATGTCTCCGGGGTTCTTGCTCGATCTTTTGTCATCTTGCTCATGGTCGCGCAAAGCCTTTTCTGTTTCTAACAAACGGGTAAGTATTTCCTTCTGCCGAAGCAGCATTTCACTGCTCAGACGGCGATTCACAAGGTCTGTCTCTGTTTTGTCCATCTTCTCTTGCAGCTCTCTAAGTTCTTTCGCATTGCCCATCCCTTTGCTGTTTAGCAGACTGTTTAGTTCCTGCAGCTGACGGCGAATAGCGGCTTGTTGCTGGGCCATTCTTGCAATTTGTTCTGAGTTGCCGTACTCTCCTTCTCCGCCGCCTTGCTGACCACTGCCCTGCCCTTCACCCTGGCCTTGTCCTTTTCCTTTTTCTCCTTCCTGCCCTGGTTTTCCCTGGCCCTTTCTACGCGCCTGCTCCATTTGTTCCATAGCATTCCCCAGCGCCTTTTGCTTGGTGATAATATCGGAGAGTTGTTGTCCGGCTCCCGGTTTAGACCCTTTCCCTGGTTTGCCGGAACCTGGTTTCTGGCATTGCCCTGCGCTTCCTGGTTTCTGCCCTTCGCTTTGCATCTGCATCAGGTTCGAAAGCATTTCATTAAGCATCAGCGCCAGGTTGTTTGTGCGTGTCATTACAAACTGCTGCTTGGTAACCGCTTCAGATACTCTTCTCTCCTCCAGCGCATCCTGTGCGTATTTCATGTTCCGCTCCAGTTCCGTAGTCTCTTTGTTTACCGCAGCCGCAAGCTTGAATAGTCTCTTGCTCAGCACGAACAGGCTGTCACGTATCATCAGCGAGTTGTTGTGCATCCTGTTCTGCTCTTTCTGGTTGGCCAGGTACTGCTGACTGTTTGTAGATGTCTGCTGCGCTTTCTTCATCAGTTGCTCCTGGTCAAAGGAGAGCCGCATAAGGTTGGATAGTATCTGGCGAACTGCCTTAATGTCTATTTCTATCTGGTCCATGTCCATACCACCTGCTGCCATACGTAGAGAGTTGGCCATATTCTGCAGGTTCTCCGCAGCCTTCTTCTGAGATTCGCTTGCTTTGCTGTTTTGCTTCTTCCCTAGCTCCTCTTTGCTTTCCTGCATATTCTCCTGGGCATCCTTTGCTTCAGAGGGGGCGTCACCCATGTCCTGCTTCTGCTGCATCTGGTTGTTCAGGTCTTTCATCTCCTTCATGTCCTCCTTCACAGCTTTGTCCAGTTCCTTCTTTAGTTCCTCTTGTTCTTTAGCCAGGGCTTCATTGCTTTTCTTCTGTTCGTCTGTCTCTTTCTTCAAGTCTAACTGGTCTTTGGCTAGCTGCTCCATTTTGTTGGCAAGGTCCTCCATGCGCATCTGCATCTCCAGCTTCTTCATCAGCTCCTTCACGCGCTCCAGGTCCATGTTGAATAGCTTATTCTCCTGCTCCAGCTGCTGCATCGTCTGGAAGGCATTGTCCTTATTCAGCTTCGCCATTAGCTCTTGCAGCTTCTTCATCGCCTCCTTTAGTTCATTGTTCAGCAGGTTGTCCATTTGCTTTTGAAGCTCCTCCTGCTTGTCCTTCACATCCTGACTGAATTCTTTCTGCTTGCTTTGTTGTATCTGCTCATCGAAGCGTTTCTTCGTGTTCTCAAGTTGCTTCTGCATCTCCAGTTGCTTGTTGGCAAGCTCCTGCAGGGACTGCTGTTGTTCCCAGTCCAGCTTATCGCTTTGCAGCATCTTGCTTTGCATTTCCTTCAGTTCGTTCTGCATCTGCTTTGTCTGCTGCGCGCTGTTGCTCAGACCGGAGTTTATCTGCTCCGCATTTGCATTGATGGCGGAGTCCAGTTGCTTTGCGTCATACATCACGTAGCTCATCATCTCACTTCTCGAGGCCTTGCTGCCATGCACTCCGTCGTTGTCCCACGCCTCTATGTAGTAGGTAAGTTTCTGGCCGGGTTGCAGTTGTAGCATCTCCACGTCAAAGTAGTGCTGGAAGTTGGTCAGTGCCCCGCCTCCGCTGCTCAATGGAATAGCCTTCGATAGTATTGTTTGATTTTTATCCGTGCTGATCTGGTAGTGGAAAAGCACTCGAGTAATACTGTAGTCGTCACCGGCTGTGCCGCTCAGCAATATCTGCTTACCCGAAACGGTGTCCCGGAACTCCTGCAGTTGTATCACTGGATACTGGTCCGGCGTCACTTGCACGCTGTACGAGTAGTTATCCGTCACGGCGCTTTCCCTGTTCTTTAGTGTAAGCGTATAGGTAGTATCACGTAGGAACCGTGCATTATATCCAAACATCAATCCATTAGCCGGTAAGCGAACTGGATTGGCAGCTCCGAAACGAATAAATGCATCATCGGTATGCTCTGCCACAAAGCCCCATCTTACTACGGTGCCCGCTGGCACAGTCATGTCGCCAAGGCTGTTACGCACTTCATCCTTCCTGCCCGTATAGTCTGGATAGTCCAGTTGCATTTTGAATGCTTTCAATATCGGCTTCTGAGCCACCTTGATCTTGTATTCACTGGAATAAAAACCAGCCGCGAATAACCTGAAGGTAATAGGCTCCGTTACGTTCTTAAATGTGTAGGTAAATGTGTTCTTCTCCGGCTGCATGATCAGCCTGTCCTGTCCCACCTGCACGGACATCTCTGTTGGCAGGGCATTCCCCTCTGCTTTCACCTTAAGGGTAAAGTCTCCGTTCCTTATCGCTTTCAGGGGTTCAGATACTACGATGAACTTAAACGGTGCAGGCTTCTCAAACGTACGCGTTGGTTGCAGCAGGCGCTCAGAGGCATCAATAAAGATGCTGGGCGAAAAGATAAGGATGACTATACCCACCAGCATCAGGGGCACAAGGAAGCGCAGGTATTTCTTGTTCTTCGAAAAGTCTACTGCTGTTGTTATGGGCACAACAGATATCTGGCTTGCCTTCTGGTCTATACTTGCTGCGATCAGGTCACGGCTGCTATAGTTGTCGCTTTGTTTCTTGAGCTGTAGTATGTTCAGCAGCTTATCACTGATCTCGGGAAAATGCCTGCCCACGATCAGTGCCGCTTGTTCGTGCGATATCACTTTCCCCAGGCGCGCCATCTTGGTAATTGGTACAATGACCCACAGGACTAATGCGATGCCGCCCGCCAGCAAGAAAGAGGAAACAAGAAAGATCTTTAGCCAGACTGGTAGGTACAGGTAATACTCACTAACGCTTACAGTAAGAATGTAAAGGAGAATGCAACTCAGTAAGATCAGGGAGCCACGCAATAGCTGGTTTGCATAATACTTACGGACAAATGCATCAAGCCTGGATATTAGCCAATCGTAGTTGTTCATGTTGACAGCGGCAGGAGAACCAAGTGTAACAGATAGGAAAGGTTTATTGGTTTGCAGGGCTTCACTATCCGAACAGTTGCTGCCGGATACGCAATATAAGGATTTTGTAGGGGTGCACGCTTTTAACGAGATGTTATATTTAGGGGTAAATCCTCCTCCTGTAGCCTTACTCCCCGGGCTCTGACACTTAATCACTCTTGTTAATTGCTGGTTAATGACAATATGTTCCCTGCTGTATTTCTCCTTTGCCTTTACTTTCCCGTCGTAAGCAAAAACAAACCATATGAAAAGGAGTATTCAAGTAGTCGTCATCGTCGGAATGGCGATCATTGCCGCATCCTGCAGCAAGAATAATAATGAGTCTATACCGATGAGTGTCGAGGGAAAGGCGCCGTCTAAGTCAGTGGCCATGAAAACCTCAGCCACCAGGCCATTTAAGGGGTCTATGACGATGCAGCCTGATGGCGGTAGTCCCTTGTGCAGCTGTGCCGAAGGTGTTCCTATCGTGGGCACGCTCAGCGGTTCCGGCAACATTACTCACCTCGGCCTTACTACCACCACGATACAGCCTTGCGTTGTTCCGGTACCGACCGGTTTCGAAGTTAAAAGTGTTTGTGGTTCCTTCTTCGCCTCCAATGGTGATGAACTGGTTACTGTAGCTCAGCCTTATACGCTGCTGTTCGGACCCAACGGTGCCAGCGGCGACATAGAGGTCGATTTCAACGGAGGAACTGGACGGTTCGCAAATGCCACTGGCTCGTTTAAAGCTACGCTCACCATCAACCTGACCACCAATGTCGCCGTAATGAGCAACATCGATGGAACGGTAACTTACTAAAATACTAGCAGTCATATAAGCGGCAGGGAACGACCTCAGTGTCTCCCTGCCTTTTTATTGCCGCTATTCTTCAAACATCAGGAACCCGAAGCTCTTCGTTGTTCCCGGTTGTATATAAAGGCTCTGGTAAGTACCTGGTTCATACCCTTCCCTTTCAAAGCGCACCTTGTATACCCCGCCCTTAACGGCTGCCAGGTAAAACTTGCCCGTGATGTCTGTCTTTATCGTCGTTGCTTCTCATCCTTCAAAGG
>CAMPJV010000129.1 GCA_946886975.1 uncultured Taibaiella sp.
GACTCTATCAATATAACACATACACCCGTTCCTGATGGTGCTTCATTTATCATTACGGGTAACAACACACCTAACCCATCGCTGAGCTTTAGCTGGAACACATCTTTGGTCCCCCCCGGTATATATACCTTTTTCGTTACGCTGAAGGACAGCCACTGCCCTGTGAATGGAGTCGGTACCCAGGGCTTTACCATACGCATCGTACGACCCACTCGAGTATCCCATACAATATTTAAGTCCACTGACTGTGCCCATAAGGCTACCATCCAATACAATTTCAGCGAGGGAATTACACCTCGAACTATAACCGTCATGCAGGGAAGTAGCATCATTGCGAAGTATGTTGATACTACTGGAGTCATTGTTGATAGCCTTAATCCAGGAAACTATACCATACTTACATCTTCAGCCAACTCTGTTTGCACAAGCGCTTACAACTACTCCGTTGTAGACAGCGGTATATTCCCTTTCAGCCCGATGCTGTCGAACCTTGTGTTCTGCATCGGTAATGACCCGGAGCCTATTGTTGCTATTCCTCATGCCGGCGCGACGGTCAATTGGTTTGATATTGGCGGCAATCCTTTAGGTGCGGCACCTGTTCCTTCCACTAACAGGGATACGGTACTTACTTACCTGGTGAGCCAGCGGTACCTGGCTTGCGACTCGAAGAAAGACACTGTCAGGGTAACGGTAGCGCCTAAACCTGCGGCATTTATTCTCAACGATACCAATACCGTGTGCTATGGCGATAAGATCATGCTGATGGCGAAGGGGGCAGATAGCTATACCTGGCTGCCAGAGGAAAAGATCTTCAGGGAACCTGACGGAGCTCCTTTCATCCGGGTGTACGAGCCCGCTGTGTATTATCTCATAGCGGCAAGTAGCATCGGCTGCCGGGACACTTTTCCCTTCACTTATCAAAACATCGAGCGGTGTTGCCGGCTCACTTATCCTAATGCATTCACACCTAACGGAGACAGCAAGAACGATGAGTGGGCGCCGCTCATGTACGGGAACCACTCCTATTATGAGCTGAGCATCTATAACAGGTGGGGCACACGGCTGTTCCACTCCTTCACTCCTAATGCTGCATGGGACGGGAGGTATGGGGGAAAGCTGCAGGATATAGGCACTTACTTCTACTATGTGAAGTCCAAATGTCTTACTGGTCAGGAAGAATCCAGTAAAGGGGAGATCCTCTTGCTGCGGTGAGCCGACGGCTCTGGGCCATTAGGTCTGCCGGACTATGGAATAGTTAAAATACTTGCTGCAAAGCTATTATCCCAGCGATTCATGTAAATTACAGCACTGTACAGATTGACAAAATGAAGCATAAGAAGCTCTGGTTAAGTTTATTGACTCTACTACTGACCATCCCTGCGTTTGCGGCCAAGATATTCATACCTATGGACGCTGAAGGACAGAAGAACCACATTAAGGCTTACGGCATTACCTATACCGCCCTGAAGATGGGTATAGAAGCAGACTGGCTGCTGAACTACAAGGGCGGCAGCTTTGCCATGGACCAGGTAGAATCCATTGAGCGACTCTGTAAGCTGCGAGGCGTGAGCTACGAGGTGATAAGTGATGTGCAGTATGCGGGTATTGTCAATGAGATAGCCAATCCTGATTACAATGGGGACGTCATCAAACTGGAGAAGCCGCCCAGGATAGCCGTTTACACCCCTGACGGAAAACTACCGTGGGATGATGCAGTAACACTCGTCCTGACTTATGCAGAAATCCCTTACGATAAGGTTTATGACACCGAAGCACTTGAAGGAAAGCTCGCTGAGTACGACTGGCTGCACCTGCACCATGAAGACTTCTCAGGACAGTTTGGTAAGTTCTGGGGCAGCTACAGGAATGCCTCCTGGTACCAGGAAGACGTTAGGATGAATGAGGCTCTTGCTGCCAGGCACGGCTTTAAGAAAGTATCGCAGCTGAAGCTGGCAGTTGCCAGGAAGATACGCGAGTTCGTAGCAGGGGGTGGCTATATGTTTGCGATGTGTTCAGCTACGGACAGCTATGATATTGCCCTCGATGCCGCGGGTACTGATATCTGTGACGTGCCCTTCGACGGTGATCCAATGGCTCCAAACGCCCAGCAGCAACTGGACTACACCCAGGGCTTCGCCTTCAAAGACTTTATCTTAGAGACCAATCCATACGTGTATGAGTTCTCCAATATTGACAATACCAACATGAGACGCGTACCCATGGAGGTGGACTACTTTACACTCTTTACCTTCTCCGCAAAGTTCGATCCCGTGCCGACTATGCTTTGCCAGAACCACACCACTACCATCAAAGGCTTTATGGGACAGACCACTTCCTTCAGGAAGGAGGTGCTGAAAACAAGTGTGCTGGTGATGGGTGAATACAAACCTGCTAATGAGGCCCGCTACATTCACGGAGAGTATGGCAAGGGTACCTGGACATTCTATGGCGGCCACGACCCTGAAGACTACCAGCATGCCGTTGGTGACCCTCCTACTGATCTGAGCCTGCATCCCATGTCTCCGGGCTATAGGCTGATCCTGAACAATGTTCTGTTCCCTGCTGCTAAGAAGAAGCCGAGGAAGACGTAACGCTTCAGTATGACCTAACGAAGATTTCTGATTTGGCTTCGTCGTACCACCTTACAAACAAGTGAAGGTAACATTACCTGTTATCTCTAAACATCAACCCGTCCACCGAATACCTTCCGCTGCCAAGGATGAAGATGACCGTGCATAGAAGCATGTAGACGAAAGGAAGCGCTTTCATATCAAATGCATCTTTCGCATGCGCTACAAAGTAGGCGACGACCATGGTAATGAAGATAGGGATGATAGAAAGACGGGTGAGGAAACCGAGGGTGACAAATATGCCGCAGAAGAACTCTGCAAATATCACGAGAATGACTGAGAGCTTTGTGCCAATGCCTATGGGATCGCCGAACATGGTGAGCATCTCATCGTAGGCTGTCAGCTTCATGTATCCGACACGGATGAAGAGGCAGCCTACGATGAGCCTGAGGAATAACGCAGCAAGATCTGTACTGAGCGCCTGCGGACGAAGGATGCTATTGTTCATAGTTAAAAATACTGGTTCTTCACGTAGTAAGTACTTAGCAGTTAGTGTTAGAATGAAGTAGTTTACGATTAGCAACTCGAATCTGCTACATGTACTTCATTCCTTCGTATCCCAACAGCCTGCGCCAGAGGGCGATCTGTCCTATGCAGTTTGCCTCGCGGTAGATCATGAAGGTGATAAGCTCATAGTTGGTCATCTGATAGCCGGGCATCATCTCAAACTTAGCGTTCAGCTCCTCGGTGGTGACATTGCAAAAGGCCTCCCTGAGCTTAGGGCTGATGGCATCCCAGTCCTTACGGAACTGAGCGAGGGAAGGATAAGTGACGTTGTCTTTTATACCCTGGTTCTCTTTGAACAAGTCATTGGCGGCCTGCTGACCGGCTACACCGAGCTTGTTGGCTATGTCGTAGCGCTGCTGCACTAGGCTGCCGGTAAGCCACGCCACGTGATTGGCCTTCGTGTCGAGACGCTTGTGTGCGTCTTCATCCCTAATACCATCCAGTGCGCTCCTGAAGTACCTGGTGTGCATATCATATAGCACGATGAGCGAAAACATCCTTTGGTCTTTAACTGTTGTTGCGTCCATATAAGTGGTTTAAATTATCAGGATACAAACGTAGCACCATATGGGTTTTCTGTGGGGGTGCAAATCCGCCTAACTAAGGGGTGAAATACGACAGGTTTTTTACCTTTGACCTGCATCTCAACTATGGACACAGAAAAGCTCAGGTCGTTTTGTCTCAGCCTGCGGGGCGCGACGGAAGGCATTAAATGGGAAGACCATCTCGCCTTTATGGTGGCGGAAAAGATGTTCCTGCTCACGGGGATGGACGATACTTCCAATGTTTCCATCAAGGTGACTGATGAGGATTTTGAGATGCTTACAGAGCGGGACAACATTATACAGGCTCCATACATGGCGCGGAACAAGTGGGTGTCTATACAGAAGCGGAACGCACTAAAGCCCAAAGAATGGGAGCATTACATCCGCACGTCCTACGAACTAATTAAATCGAAGCTTCCGAAGAAAGTGCAGAAGGAGATTGACGGAGATCAATAGCGCGCGGAGATCGACTTGTACTTTAAATCACTATCGCGCAGACAAGCACGAGCTGGATTGTCGGCTAATGTGGTGATGGCCGATTTTAACATTTCCATGGTTCAAAGACCTGGCGGCAACTTCCCGGCGGCGTCTGATATCCCCTGCATATTCGGGTGTATTCTAAGCCTTGGCCATAGATAGCTCATTCATTGAATATCCATAGGAAAAGCAGGGATAGAGGTGAGTTACTGCAGGGATACAGCATTGTTACCCCGTATATACCCCGTATTTAGCCCGTATTTACCCCGTATATACTCCGTGTATAACCCATATATGACCCACCCAAGACCTTGGTGGGACGGCATGACTCAGGAGTGGAACGGGAGCGAAACCTGCTACCCGAAATAGGCGAATGGCGGGATAAAGGAATGAATGGTAAATTGTGAGCTGATACTAAGGCTATATGAACTGGATACAAGCACCCGTAATATTAGAAGGAGATAGAGTGAGATTGGTGCCCCTGCAACAGGAGCACTTCCCTGCCCTGGCGGAGGTGGCCAAGCACAGGCACATCTGGGACCACCTGCCACTGGATGGGAGTGATGAAAACACGCTACTGACCAACCTGAGGACGGCGATACTGAAGAGAGGCTATGGAGAACAATACCCGTTTACCGTGATAGACAAGGCGGCCAATAAGATATATGGAAGCACGAGGCTGTTTGAGATCTATCCGGAGCATAAGAAACTGGAGGTGGGCTGGACGTGGTATGACCCGGCATACTGGGGCAGCGGCTACAACATAGAATGCAAACTACTGTTGCTGACCTATTGCTTTGAGACGCTAAAGACCAACCGTGTGCAACTGAAAACAAGGAACACGAACCTTCGGTCGCAGGCGGCGATACAGAAGATAGGGGCTAAACTGGAAGGCGTGCTAAGGAAAGACAGGATTATGCCAAACGGCGAGGTAAGAGATACGGTGATGTTTAGCATTATAGACGACGAGTGGGAGGAGGTGAAGGCTAACCTGAAGAATATGATCTACTATAAAACCAGTGCTTAGGAGAGGACAGGCAACGCGGCGGGGCGGCAACTGTCGAGGGTGAGATCAGCGGGTGCAAACACCTGAGATTCAGGCGGGAAAGGTGGCGTTTATTGCCGAGCTCTTAACAATTAATACAGATCATAGTCTCTAAATTTGCTGTGTGTTTAGTAACTTAAGGTATTCAATAAAGCACCCTATGAGCAGAGTGATACTTGCGACAATCATTGGCATGATATGCAGCTTCGGCGTGCAGGCGCAAAATAAGACAGATAAGAAGCCTGAGCTGGTGTGGCTGACGGACGTGACGAAAGCGCAGGAAGTGTCGAACAAAACGAAGAAACCGATCTTTGCATTCTTTACGGGGAGTGACTGGTGCGGGTGGTGTCATAAACTGCAAAGGGATGTATTTGCCAAGCCAGAATTCGTGAGCTGGGCGAAGAAGAACGTGGTGCTGCTGGAACTAGACTTTCCGAGAAGGAAACAACTGCCCCAGGAACTGGCACAACAGAACATGGGACTGCAGCAAGCCTTCCAGGTGCAGGGCTATCCTACTATCTGGATGTTTTACCTGACGAAGGATACAACGGGGAATAAGTTCAATATCTCACCGCTGGGCTCACTGGGGTATCCGGCAGGATCGGAGCCGGGAAAGGAGCAAGTAAAATTCATCAACGAGGCTAACAACATCCTTAAGAACAAATCGTAGGGAAGGCGCGAATGGAAAAGAAGGAAGTCTCTAGTGGGGTGTGCGTGGGAACAAACCTTCCGGGTTTTTGGGAAACCTGAAAGGTTTAGTAACGAGGATGGTCTTTGAGTAAGGCTGCTTCGCAAAACACCCCTTTAAAGTCGTTTCCGTACATGGCTGGTTAACTATCGTGTTGGTATGTTTGCACTATCAAACCGAAACATATTCTTCAACGCTAAAAAACTAAACAATGGAAACAGCAACGAGAACCAGCATTACAGTAGAGAACACTATAAACGCACCGGTGGAGAAAGTTTGGGCCTATTGGTCCGCACCTGAACACATCACCAAGTGGAACAATGCGTCGGAAGACTGGCATTCGCCACGCGCTGAAAACGACCTGAGGACAGGAGGCAAATTCAGCACGAGGATGGAAGCGAAGGATGGGAGTATGGGATTTGACTTTGGCGGAACCTATGATGAAGTGAAGACAAATGAGGTGATAGCCTATACGATGAGTGATGGCCGCAAGGTGGTGGTGAACTTTACCAAAGAAGGTGACCAGACCAAGGTGATAGAAACATTTGATGCTGAAGAGACGAACCCGATAGAGATGCAAAGAGGCGGCTGGCAAGCAATCCTGGACAACTTTAAGAAATATGTAGAGGCGAACTGATCAGGAATATAGGGAGCGACCAATAAGAGTAAATTGCGACGGGGCTGGCATTCATTTGTCAGCCCTTTCTATATGATAGCTATACGTGTCGTTCTTAGCCAGATTTTTAAGAAAAGATAAACTCTAAAGGCCGCCGGAAGCAGGAGATTGGCATAGTATGTGGAGTTTATACGCAATAGATTAAGCCTTAGATATGAAAACGAAAACATCACAACACAAGTATGTAGTTGGCGGAGTAGTGGCGCTATTGGTGATTGTTGCTCTGATATGGCTTACGCCGGCCATAGCACGCGAACACAAGGCCAGAAAGGAGAAGCTGGCAGCCAAGACCGAAAAAGTGATCATTATTGACGAGGACGGTAACAGGACAACTTACTACACGGATGACCTACCCTCCTCAGTGAGAAAGACCATTGATGCCACTGTGGAAGCAGGGGGCAGGACAACAGGCAGTGTACTGAAGTTAGCAGATGCGGTAATAAGAGATTTTGATGTGTCTGGCCTTACCAGAGAAGTGACGCGAACTCTTGCCGAGGTGAGGCTGAGTGACTTTACGGCTGAGGTGGACCGTGCGCTGGAAGACATTGACTGGAACGGAATAAACATGGAAGTAGACAGGACACTTGATGATCTGCACAGGGAACTGAACAACCCAAGGCTTAGAAA
>CAMPJV010000130.1 GCA_946886975.1 uncultured Taibaiella sp.
GGATATGTTGACTTCGATGTGCCCTGGAGTCTCAATGTGGCTTACTCTGTGAATGTTGATAAGCAGTATGCCAGCTTTACCAAAACCGACACTACCATTCTTACCCAAAGTCTCCTTTTCAGTGGTGATTTCAATCTCACCCCGCGCTGGAAGCTCACCTTCTCCAGCGGATACGATTTTCTTACTGGGTCGCTCACCCTTACGTCCATAGATATCTATCGCGACCTCCACTGTTGGGAAATGCGCCTTGGCACTATTCCTTTCGGTCCCCGTAAAAGCTATAATTTCACGCTTGGCGTCAAAGCTTCCATCCTGCAGGACCTCAAGCTTATCAGAAGGCGCGACTATCGCGACACGGTTCAGTAGCATCGGCTCCACTGGTAGCCATCAGCTTGTATTGCCACCTTTTCCACCATGTTATGTGCCTAGGGCCCGTTTATTTCCTGAATTGTACATTTGCGCCTCATTTGATTATTTTTGCTGACCAGTTCAACTATTCTAACATTCAGATAATATGGCAATCGTAGACTTAGTAATGCCCAAGATGGGAGAGAGCATCATGGAGGCTACTGTTTTGAAGTGGCATAAGAAGCCGGGCGATAATGTGCGGATGGATGAAACAGTGCTCGAGATTGCTACAGATAAAGTAGATAGCGAAGTGCCCTCTACTGCTGAAGGAACAATTACCGAAATACTCTTTAACGAAAATGATGTCGTGCCGGTAGGTACTGTTATTGCGAAGGTCGACACTGTCGGTGCTGCCACTGGTTCAACCCCTGCACCTGTCGCCGCTCCGGTTCAGGCTCAGCCGCAGCCGCAGCCAGCGCCGCAAGCTGCCCCTGCAATGTCAGCGGCCGCACCCGTTGCTTCCGCACCTTCAGATGGCAACAAATTTTATAGTCCGTTGGTGCTGAATATAGCAGGTAAGGAAGGCATCAGCATGTCGGAACTGGAAAACATTCCCGGCACAGGTAATGAAGGAAGGGTAACGAAAAAGGATATCCTCAACTACGTTTCCAACCGCCGCAATGGCGCTCCTGCGCCCGCCGCCCCTTCACAGCAGCAGGCCCCGCTGGAAGCCGCCCCTGCACCACAGCCCGCCGCGCCACAGCAACAGGCACCTGCACCTCAGCAGGCATCCCAGCCTGCTCCGCAGCCGGCAGCAGCTTCCAGCTATGGCAACAATGTAGAGATCATAGAGATGGATCGGATGCGCAAGCTCATAGCAGACCACATGGTCCGCAGTAAGGCCACATCTCCGCACGTCACGAGCTTCACCGAATGTGATGTGACCAACATCGTCCGCTGGAGAGAAAATGCAAAGAAGGATTACGAGAAAAAGTACGGAGAGAAGATCACCTTCACACCCATATTCATTGAGGCGGTAGCGAATTGCATCCGCAAATACCCAATGATCAACTGCAGTGTCGATGGCGACCGGATCATCGTTAAGAAAGATATTAATATAGGTATGGCCGCAGCACTACCAAGCGGCAATCTTATCGTCCCCGTTATCAAAAACGCTGACACCAAGAATCTCCTCGGACTTACCAAAGACGTAAACGGCCTTGCAAACGCAGCCCGCAGCAATAAGCTAAAGGCAGATGATACCCAGGGAGGTACCTTCACCATGACCAATGTCGGAACCTTCGGCAGTCTTATGGGAACGCCCATCATCAATCAGCCACAGGTAGCCATACTCGCTGTCGGAACGATCAAGAAGCGCCCCATGGTCCTGGAGACCGAAGCTGGAGATGTTATTGCTATTCGTCACATGATGTACCTGTCGCTAAGCTACGACCACAGGGTAGTAGATGGCTCACTCGGAGCAAGCTTCCTCACGGCAGTAGGCAATGAGCTGGAGGCTTTCGACATCAACAGAGAGATCTGATGATACCACATATTCAAATAAATACGAAAGCTGATCAACCTTGGTCAGCTTTCTTATTAGCTTATATCTTTATTCCATACCGATTCATTACTATCTTTCTGCACATTTATCGTAGAGATATCCTAGGCTTTTCCTAGACTTATCCTAGGCTTATCCCAGAAGTATCCCAGACTTAACTACGAAGGTGCTTAGCCTCTCCATGGTCGTTGCACTCCTGCTCCCTACTCACGCTAGCGTTGGTCTTTTCCTTTGCAGATATAGATACAGGAACCCTCCAACAGCCGAAATAAGTGATGCTCCCATTATCGCTACTTTCGATATGACCTGTGTCTCCTCATCACCAAAAGCCAGCGTCGCAATAAAGATAGACATCGTAAATCCGATACCTGCTATCAGCCCCACCCCAAGCAACTGGTTCCAGCCCATACTCAGCGGCAAAGTCGCTATCCTTAGCTTCACCGCCATCCAGCACATAAGGAAAATCCCAATAGGCTTACCGAGCACCAGCCCCATCATTATGCCATAGTTCACCTTCGATGTCAGCACTACCGATAAGTCTGAGGGGAAGATGATCGCCGTATTTGCCAGTGCGAACAATGGAAGAACAATAAAGCTCACCGGGTCATGCAGCTTGTGTTCCAGCTTGTCTATCTTCCTTACAGGAATAGCAAAAGCCAGCAGAACCCCCGCAATCGTCGCATGCACGCCCGAGTTGAATACAAAATACCATAGCAAAGCGCCCAATACAAAGTAAATGGGCAGCATATTAACCTTCAGCCGGTTCAGCAATATCAGCAGCGCGAACACCAGCCCTCCAATACCCAGGTTCACCATATCCACCGAGCTGGTGTAAAACAAGGCAATGGCAACAATCGCCCCCAGGTCATCTATAATGGCCAGAGCTGTAAGGAATATCCTCACAGACAATGGAGCGCGCCTGCCCAAAAGAGAAAGGACGCCCAAAGAAAAAGCGATATCTGTTGCCATCGGCACTCCCCATCCGCTGCTATATTCCGTGCCCCCGCACCACGCCAGGTAAATTAATGCAGGCGCCACCATTCCCCCTACTGCACCCAGTATCGGCATCAGCGATTTCTTAAAGCTCGATAGCTCCCCCGATACCAGTTCCCTTTTTATCTCCATGCCCACCAGGAAAAAGAAGATGGCCATCAGCCCGTCATTTATCACATGGAGTATTGTGTGAGGCATTACTATTTCGGATATCGGAAAATGAATTTCCTTCAGCCAGAAAGCTATATAGGTATCACTCCACGAACTATTACTCAACACCAGGGAAAGAATAGTACAGGCGATCAGCGTAATGCCCACCGCCCTGCTGTCTCCGATAAACTGCTTAATAGGTGAAACCAGCCGCCTCTGAATCCTGATTATCTTCTTCGTAATAGTAGCCATCTTTGAAATTGTGCGCGCACCGCTGCACTTTGTTTGGTGAAAGTCTCCACGCTAAATTACCTTTATAATTTCGAATAGATTTCGCAGCCGGCAAGTCATCATTTAATGAGTTCAAGAATATCCTTGTTAGTACCCCTGCTCGTCAGCGCTTTGCTGCTGGGCTGTTCCAGGCCGTTATACATTCAGGATCGAAAGCATACGGTCTATGAAGTAAATAATGCGCAGACTGCCGATTCCGCTATGGCAAACTTCCTTAGCCCATACAAGGCCGGTGTCGATACTTTGATGAAGGTCGCTATCGGCAGAACAGACATCCCCTTGTCAAAGGCGCAGCCAGAAAGCCTTCTGGGCAACTTTGTAGCAGATGCACAGCTCGCCGCCGCGAAGAAAACCGACAGCAGGGTAGTCGCCTCAGTGGTTAACTATGGCGGTATCCGCCTATCCTACATTCCTCCAGGGCCAATCACTCGCCGCACGCTCTACGAGCTCATGCCTTTCGAGAACCTCATCACTATTGTGGAGGTCCCCGGCGCAGTCATAAAGCAGTTTTGCGATCACATGGCGAAGGCGAAAGGGTGGCCGGTGAGTGGTATATCCTACACGTTTAAAGATCAGAAGGCTTTTGATATAATGATAGGAGGCGCCCCGGTAAATGATCACATACTTTACAAGGTCGCAGTCAGCGACTACCTGGCAAACGGTGGCGACCATTGCGACTTCCTCACCGACTTAAACAAAAAGCCCACGGCAATATTGGTGCGGGACGCCCTTATTGATTATGTGGCGCTAACAGAAAAGCAGAACAAACCACTACACCCCACCATCGAAAACAGGGTCCTTTATGCTGAATAGAAGAGACTTTATCAGGAAAGCGGGTATTGGCGGAGGGCTCCTTCTTACAGGATCATTTCCCTTCGCAAGCCTTGCCGCAACGCCGCTCCGTCTCACCATATTGCATACTAATGATGTGCATAGCCGCCTTGACGCCTTCCCCGCAGACGATCGCAGATATGCAGGCCAGGGTGGAGTAGTGGCCCGGGCCGCGTTGATCAACAAGATTCGCACTGAAGTGGAACATGTGCTCCTGTTCGATTCCGGTGATATGTTTCAGGGTACGCCCTACTTTAACCTATACAAAGGCGAGCCCGAAATAAAGGCGATGAGCATGATGGGCTATGATGCCGCCACCATGGGCAACCATGATTTCGATGCCGGTGTCGAAGGCTTTGCCCACCAGCTCCCTCATGCCCGCTTTCCCGTGCTTACGGCCAACTATGAGTTCACGGGCACAGCGCTCGACGGCAAGACAATTCCCTATACGATCTTCAGGAAAGGTGATCTAAAAATTGGGGTGTTCGGACTGGGTGTTAAGTTGAAAGGCCTTGTATCGGACGAGGCATGTAAAGGCACAAAATATCTGGAGCCCATACAAGTTGCGAGAACGATATCTGAGAAGCTGAAGAAGAGGGAGAAATGTGATATGGTCATATGTCTGTCACACCTCGGCTACGAGTATGCCTTCCCCAAGGTGAGTGACCTCATTCTCGCAAGGGAAACCGAGTATATTGACGTAATTTTGGGCGGACATACGCATACATTCCTTGACGAGCCCACTATGATAAAAAACAAAATAGGCAATCTTGTTACAATCAACCAGGTAGGATGGGGAGGTGTAAGATTAGGACGCCTCGACTTCCTTTTTAACAGCAAAAAAGGCACCAATCTTTCCAATGCCCAATCTGTAATCATAGGGAAACAAACAAGGGACTAAGAATTTTTTTTTTCAACAAAATGTTGGCAATTTCGTCTTCCTGAAAAAGAAAGCGAAGAAGACACCAAACACAGTGCAGTAAGGGATTTGAGGCGTCTGAACCAAAATAGTTTTTGAAGGAGATTAAAATGTCTGACACTTAATACGGATTCTTTTCCCGATAGGTGATTTTAAAAACGACGACATTATTTTCGCCTTAAGTGAAAAAATGGTATTAACTTGATGAACGAGTAACCAAAACATGGATAACCATCATTACAATACAACCAATTCTTTAACCGAAGCTGAAGCAGTATGGCATAAGTGTTTGAGTGTAATAAAAGACAATGTGAACTGGCGTACCTTCCAGACCTGGTTCGAACCAATTCGCGCTGTCGCTCTTACCGGAAGTGTTTTGACGTTGCAGGTTCCAAGCCAGTTCTTTTATGAGTGGCTGGAGGAGCATTATGTGGAACTTTTAGGGAAGACAATTAAAAGAGTTTTAGGAAAGGAAGGAAGACTGGAGTATCGCATACTTATGGAGAGCAGCTCTTCTCAGCGTTCACCAGCTTCTATCAATATGCCGGCGAGTACATACAACAAGCCGCCCAAAGAAAATAACTATGTGGACATGCCGTTGAAATGGGATGATCCGAATAATATAAAAACCCCTTACGCAATCCCTGGCTTGAAGCGCGTGCAGATAGACCCGCAGCTGAACGCCAATTACATCTTCGACAACTACATCGAAGGTGATTGTAACCGGGTAGCCCGCTCTGCTGGTATGCACGTGGCACAGAAGCCTGGCGCTACTTCTTTCAACCCACTGGTTATTTTCGGTGGAGTAGGCTGGGGTAAGACACACCTTGTGCAGGCCATAGGCAATGAGGTTCGTCGTCTGCATCCCAACAAGGCTGTGCTCTACGTAAGTGCGGAGAAGTTTATCAATCAGTTCATAGATCACTCCAAGAATAATGAGATCAATGATTTTATACACTTCTATCAGCTGATAGATGTACTGATCCTTGACGATATTCATCTGTTCGTGCCTGCTACCAAGACGCAGGACGTATTCTTTGCCATATTCAATCACCTGCACCAGAGTGGTAAGCAGATCATCCTAACCAGCGATACTCCGCCAAAGGACATGGAGGGTATGCAGGAGCGTTTGCTTAGCCGGTTCCGCTGGGGCCTGAATGCGGACATCCAGTCTCCCGACTTCGAGACGCGCCAGTTGATACTCCAGATCAAGATGCGCCAGGAAGGCCTCGAGATACCTGACGATGTAGTGAAGTATGTCGCTTATAACGTACAGAGCAATGTACGTGAGCTGGAAGGAGCCTTGATAGCATTATTCGCACAGGCTACGCTGAACAAGAAGGAAATCGACCTCGATCTCGCCAAGCGTGTCATGAAGAACTTCGTGAAGACGGCTGCGAGGGAGCTGACCATAGAGAACATCCAGAAGATGGTTTGTGAATACTTCCATCTGCCATACGATCGCCTGCTGGCTAAAACTCGTAAGCGTGAGGTAGTGCAGGCCCGCCAGATCACCATGTATCTTGCCAAGAAGTTCACAAAGAGCTCCCTTAAGAACATCGGTGAACACTTTGGAGGATTCGACCATACGACAGTGATACACTCCTGCCAGACGGTGGAAAACCTCATGGATACGGACTCCGAGTACAAGGAGCATCTCCTTGAGCTTCAGCAGAAAGTGCAATTGGCGAGCATCTAAAAAACCAGCTAAAATTATTTTGTTTTTACTGCAGGAAAACTATCTTTGCAGTCCCTTTATAAAGGGGTAAGCTCTTGTAAATACGCTGCAGGCAATACTTGCAGAAATTAAATAGGTGAGGTGGGTGAGTGGCCGATACCAGTAGTTTGCTAAACTGCCGTACGCTTAATCGTGTACCGCGGGTTCGAATCCCGCCCTCACCGCATAGTTCTTATTAATAAGAGTTTGAAGATCGGCATTCAGTGATCGAAAAACCATTTCCGGAACAACTGGAATTTGGAATTTTAGCACTGGAATTTTCCGGAGTACGGGGAGTAGCGCAGGCCGGTAGCGCACCTGGTTTGGGACCAGGGGGTCGCAGGTTCGAATCCTGTCTCCC
>CAMPJV010000131.1 GCA_946886975.1 uncultured Taibaiella sp.
ACATAAACATCAGAGTACTGCCTGCAAGAAAGCTAAACCCGCTCAACAACAGCTCAGGCATCGATCTTAACGCCTTCAGCGGTTGCAAAAGGAATGCTCCTGCCATTGTCGACGCGAAAAAGAATACAAAAAACTTCAGGAGCTCCGTTCCGGTAATATTCCCTGACATAATCGGGAAAAAACCTGCCAGCAGAAACCAGAAGCAGAAAGAAACTACAGGAAATTTAATGTTGAGAGCGTTCACAATATTAGGAATGACTTTCAGTTGGTGCTTATTATTGTTGTTCAATAAGCGCTTCGATTCTACCGACTTGCTTTGGATAGGAATTAGACGCGGCAAACTCCCGGCGATAGGATTTTAGTTCTTCCGAGTTAAACTTGTGAAGGGAGTTCATCACTTCGCTAAATAAACCAGGCAGTTCTCTGTTATGCTCTCTGCTATTCACCATGGTCACAAGCTTCGGATATTTCTCATAGGTAGAAACGTTATTACTAACTATTACTTTACCGGTACTGAGAAACTCCATGATCTTGTGGTAGTTAGTTCCTTTGCTTTGATCAGTCTTCACGTCATAGCATATGAGCCAGACGTCAATATCTGCATAGGCGTGCGGCAGCATAGCCGCAGGTAACACTCCACGCAGGTTCAAATTAGGCAACGCCCGGAGCTCACGGATAAATTCAACCTGGCTTTTAGAGGCACTACCTCCGATGTTAGACTGGCGTTCATCAAAGCTTCCAAAGCATTCAAAAGACTGTTGTGGGTGCGACTTCACTATTTGTAGGAACACCTTACGATCTATATCGGGCCTCAGCAAGTTTCCGGAAAATCCAACTCTGGCTGGACTTGTACCGGAGGTCGCGCTCTTACCGGAAGCATCAAGGAAGTCCTGGGAAATACCGTGTTGAATGAAGTGTTTCGGTGCAGGGTACGATCTGTATTTTTCCAGGATCTCTTTAGTAACTGAAAAGATGATGTCACTGCCTTTGGCTGCTTTTATCGCCTCCTCCGAGTTGGGTTCATCTACAGGATGAAATATTTTATAAGCCTCATCCGGGAAACACACCAGCGGGTAAAGGTTTCCTATGTCAAACGACCAGATTATCTGAGGCGTCAGGTTAAGCCGCCTCAGTAGCTTGCGTACATGGTGTTTGACTAAGAGATCAAAGAGCCATTTCGCCCGGAACTTAAGTATGTATGGAAAACCAAGGCTATGATCGACGATAAAAAGATCAGGCTGACTGTCCGATGGCGTTACGCTTGCCGCAAATCTCATTCCGCTTTGTCGGGGCGGGTTCAGGAAAAAAACCTTATTGCCTTTTCTTGCCAGCTCTAATGCATAGTGATGTTTCGACAAAAGCATATTACCCCATGATTGGGGTGATATCAACAGAATTGTCTTATTTATCAGGAGTGGCAACTTGACTATTTTAATGCTTTTCTAAGCTTATATGTGCGCTGTAGCAGCCGCATATAGCCCTGCTTCAGTTTCAGATCCGATTTGAACGCGTCATGTCTCACGACGGGCAATTGCATGATCTGATCGAATTCCTTCCTGGTGAGTCCAAACTTCTTTAGTACGTATTCAATATCATTCTGCAGATCTGCTTCCGGATATAAGGGCTGTTTCAATTCCTCCAGCGCTTCTTCCTTTGATATCTGGCCGGAGCATATAAGGGTGCTCAGGTGAGCCTTCCGCTTGTCTATTTTGAATTTCTCCGGCAAAATGTATGCCTGGTAGAATTTTGTAAAGATCGACTCGTGATGCTTTCCCCCGTAATCTTTCCAGCCCAGCTCCCGTTTAATCACCTCCTTTACCTCATGCTTGTTGTATGGCACGTAGTTCAGGATAGAAATAGGCACCAGTCTGAGAACAGCGGAGTAATACACATATTTTTTGAAATCAAAGGTCGGGTACGTTTTCAGCTTTACAGTGCCGAATTTATCATGAATGTCCTTCAGGTTCGCAAAATCCATCTTATGGTACAGCCAGCTCGGGGGCATAATGTGCTCCGTCACAATATTCGTCCCGCTGATAATGTACCCGATGTTTTGCTCCTTCGCCAGCTTGTACATCGTGGCGAATATCGCGTGGTCGGAAACTACCTCGATATCTACTACAGATGCTTTCAGGTAGGCGAGCTGAATATCCCTGAACTCCTCCCAGTTTATAACGAGGGTGTATAGGTCTATACCAAGTCTGCTGATAATATTCTCGATGTTCTTTACCGCCAGCTCACTGTTCCAGCCATTGTCGAGGTGAACTGCAAGTGGCCGGAGTCCATGCTGCTTTACGAGCCAGGCAACATAGGTGCTATCAACACCCCCGCTCACACCTATCAGGCAGTCATATTTTTTACCCTTGCCTTTTTGCTTTATCTCAGCAACAATAGCCTCCAGTTTATTCTTACCTTCCTCACCCCCGAACACCCCTTCCTGTTCCGCCTTCCGGTACTCATGAACATAGTTACAAACCCCCTGGTCATCAAAGCTGATGTTTGGGTCCGCAATGTTATCCATCACGGTAATACTGCATTGCCTGTAGCCAATTTCGTCCGCGCTCATTACCATACTCATACTTTTCCGAAAACCTTTTCTTTTAGTTGTTGTTGTGAAGGATAGCTTATCAGCACCGCGCGATGAGGCCCCTGGAAAACAAAAACACTGCCTGCAGCAACAGCGGAAGCGCCGTGCTGTATAGCATTTGTAAAATCATCAATACCACCTGCTCCGCCAAGCGCCACAACAGGTACTTTCACCGCCTTGCTGACCATCCCGATCAGCTCAAGATCATACCCTTTGAAACTCCCGTCCCGGTCAATAGATTGGAGAATGATCTCGCCAGCGCCCGCATCCACTACTGCACGGGCGTGATGTACCGGGTCTTGCTCTGTCGACCTTGAGCCATTCTCCGTGTATACCCTGTATTTTCCTAACCAGTTCTTCTTCACATCGATCGACACAGCCACACTTTGACTGCCAATCACCTCCGAAGCTTCACGAACCAGTGAGACATTGGAAGCAGTACAACTGTTGAGGATTACTTTTTCCACCCCTGAATTGATCAGGCTGTCTATTTCCTGCATCCTGGTTATGCCGCCGCCATATGCAACAGGCATAAATGCTTCCGCTGTTATTTCACGTATCCTTGCCATGTCCGGCGGACGTCTCTCAGATGTCGCGGAAATGTCCAGTATCACCAGCTCGTCTACTTCCTTATCATTAAATATCTTAACCGCATTGATCGGGTCGCCAACGTACTTATGGTCCTTGAACTTCACGGACTTGACCAGGCCGCCCCGCTGCACTAATAAAACCGGAATAACCCTGATACGTCTCATTACTGTGTGGCAAAATTCTCCAGAAGCCTCATGCCGAACTTATGGCTTTTCTCAGGATGGAACTGAACACCCGTTATATTACCGCGCTGTACAGCAGCGGTGAACCGGTAGCCATAATCTGAGACAAGAAGGATATCCTCTTCATGCTCAGTTTGCACATGGAATGAGTGCACAAAGTAAAAACGCGGCTCCTCATACATATTCTTAAAAAGAGCTGACGGCCTGGCTTCGTTTACTTCAGCCCAGCCTATGTGCGGCACCTTCATGCCTTCCGGCAGTTTCTCCTGGCGAAACCGGATGACCTTGCCGGGTATCCAGCCCAGGCCCTGTAACTTTCCTTCCTCACTTTCATCCATGAGGAGCTGCATACCTACGCAGATACCAAGCAGCGGCGTTTGCTCATCGATCACCTTCCGCGTGAGGCAATCCACCAGCCCCGATTCCGCTATCCTTTGCGCACAGGTGTCGAAAGCGCCCACGCCCGGCAGCAGAATCTTATCCGCCGACATGATGTCCTCCTTTTTTGAGGATATCACTGAAGTGACTCCGATCTTTTTAAACATGTTACTGATGGAGGCAAGATTGCCTACTCCGTAGTCAACTATAACGATCAAAGACTAAATATTGACGTTGAAAATCTTTATAAACCGATGAAAGGAAATCGCCCTTAAATAGATGGGCTCATAGTCAATCTCTGCTTCCAGGAACTGTTCATACCTCGAAAGCAGGTTCCTGTTGAAAAAAGGAATTTCTTCTATGGCCTCTGTAAGCTTTTGCCTGATCATTTCGGGATTATTCTTCACCCACACCTGGTCCGGAGCGGGAAATCCCATTTTGTGTTTGCGATACCTGATCTCTTCGGGCAGATCTGCCAGGGCCTCCCGCAGGATGTATTTGGAATAGCCGTCATTTATTTTAAAGCCGGCGGGAAGACCCATTACATACTCTACCAGCCGCGGATCAAGGTAAGGGAGCCGGGACTCCACCGAGAACAACATTGAATTCCGGTCTTCAGAGTGTAACTGGTACGGAAGGCTGGAAAATTTCATTTGTGTCATGCTCAGTGCGTCACAACTTCCTGAGCCACCGGCAAATTCACCGGCGGAAAGCTGTTTCTGCCATTGCTTATCTACCCACGACATTTCAGGGATGCCGGCCGCACTTTTGGAATACTGGATCAGCGGAAAGAAATAAAAAGTATTGAATGCCACCTTCAGCTCTTCCACCAGGCTGCTTTCATTGTGCGCCGCTTTGTGCTTTAGCAGATCCAGGGCACGCAGCACTCTTCCCTTCTTGATCAGGTACTCTACTTTGGTGGTAAAAAATTCATCGTAACCCCAGAAGTACTCATCAGCCCCCTGGCCGTCCAGCATCACCTTAAAGCCATTCCTGGCCGCCGTCTCGAAAACTTTGAATTCAGAATAATGGGATGCCGTGCTTATCGGCTGCTCCTGGTGGTACAGCATCAGGTCCAGGTGATCAAGCGTGATCAGCTCATCAAGGTCAGGGAAAACCGAAATGCCCACGTGCCGGGTTTTCGCAGTGACGATGTCGCTGTAAAACCGTTCGTCAAAAGCTTTATCTTCAAAGCAGGAGGTTATCGTAGCAAAGCTCCCGTTTACGTATTTATTAGAATGAAGCGTAGTTACGATGCCTGAACTGTCAATCCCGCCCGACAGGCAACTTCCGAGCCTTACGTCCGACCGGACCCTGATACGAAGACTATCCTTTATCAGCCCTGCTATCTTCAGCTTAGCGGTCTCAAAATTGTCCTG
This sequence comes from uncultured Taibaiella sp., assembly GCA_946886975.1. Next base: position 5,118 of record CAMPJV010000131.1, read on the forward strand.
AACCGGCTTTATATGGGCAGCAAGGTCATACCATTCATGGTCCGTGTAATGATTTGTTGCAAGATCATACTCGAGGTAATGTCCCGGCTTCACAGACAGCACTCCATCAAAAAAGCTCTCTTCTGAATAGTTGAGCAGGCCATGCAGCAAGAAATTATATGCGGCTTTTTGATTAAGCCTGGGTTTAAAGGACGGTATTGCTGTAAACTGCTTGATCTCAGAACCGGCCAGGAAGTGCTCACCACTTGAAGTATAAAACAAAGGCTTAATGCCGAAGTGGTCGCGGCACAGGAACACCTTATGGGCTTCAGTGTCGTAAATGATCATCGCCCACATCCCGTTCATTTTCTCAAAACACTTACCCCCCCATTCCAGCCATGCGGCCAGTATTATCTCTGTGTCGGAGGCGCTGTCAAAACGATGACCCAGCCCCTCCAGTTCAGTTCTGAGCTCCACATAATTATATACTTCGCCATTGTAACTGATCCATGTTCCACCCTTTTCCATCGGCTGGTGTCCTTTGGAGGAAACATCAATGATGGATAGCCTGCGATGGCCGAGGGCTACGTTGCTGTGTATAAACACACCCTCATCATCCGGTCCGCGATGCACCACTTTATGGTTCATCGCACGGATCAGGCTTTCTTCGGGCTGTTTTTGTTTTGTTTGAATGATCAGGCTAATACCGCACATCGTGTTGTATTATGGCAACATGGTAATGGTGAAAGATTGTAAGATAATGATTCGCCATTAAAATCTTTAATACATCATTGCTCTATTTCCTTTAGCTCTGCAGTAATTACCGTTCGGAGACTGCATGTGTTCCTCATTTTTTCGGAAGCAGCTTTCGAGAGCTTTAAAAACTCCTGGGGGTTGTCGTAAAGAAACTCGAACACATCAGCGATCTCATCGGCGCTTCTTGTCAGAAAGCCATCTTTCCGGTCTGCCACAAATTCCGGGATTGCGGTATTCTGGGATGTTACCGGCACTAGTCCGCTGGCCATGGCCTCACACATGGATACTCCCTGTGAGTCCTGCCTTGTCGGGCAGAGGAATACACCAAACTCTGAGTGTATACCCGGAATAAGCTGATGAGGAACGCTCTGCTGCAAAGTAAGAACATTGTCAAAGTCCTTTACCGGCTGGATAATGGTCTCGAACATATTTCCGTAGACGCTGATAAGCTTGAAATTGAATTCTCTGAAGATCGGTCTGCGGGATAGGGTCTTTATTGCATTTACCGAGATATCATTCGCATATTTTCTAGACTCAAAAGACCTCAACAGTAAAACCTTTAGCCGTTTATCTTCGGATTTCTCCTTGAAACTGAAGAGCTCGGTATCGATAGGATTCGGGATGATCGAAAAATTCCTTATTGATGACAGCGTATCGTATTGTGCAATTCGCTTCATCCAGTCGGACACGAAAATGAATTTTATATTTCCATGCCTGTTTGCATATCTGATGAACTTTCGAAAGGTGAACTGCTGATGGAAATTATGTACGGCGTGCTTCAGCAGCAAAGGGGATAATACATTCCAGTTATAAAGTCTTCTATACCACCCTATCACTTCATAACCGTGTACCCAAATCAGGAACGGTCTTTTCATTTTTAGAATCAGCTCGTCGAACATCCAGGACTTAAAGAAATGGATGATGATCTTATCTGGATTAAAATCTTCCGCTGCTCTTAGCAAAGCGGCTGCATCATCGAACATCTCAATGTCAATCCCTTCGTATGTTATCTCCCGCGGAGTATGGAAAAAGGAGAAGACTCTAACCTCATGTTTTTTGGCATATTCCTTTACCCGAACGTGAGTAAAAACCGACCCAAGCAAATTATCGGCATGAGGGTAGTTCTCATCCAATATTAGTAATCTCATAATTGGTATAGTCTTAATGTTTCAGCGACTATCCGCTCTGAGGCTTTCCCATCTCCGTAGGGATTGACTCCCTTCGACATAGATTCATAAACCTCATTGTTCTCTATCAGCTCTGACACTTTCGCGATAATTCTTTCCTCCGAGCTACCAACCAGTACCTG
>CAMPJV010000132.1 GCA_946886975.1 uncultured Taibaiella sp.
GTGCAGGCAAATGCAGCAAACTTCACCTATGCGGGTACAGCTAACCCGTCACCAGCAATGCCAGTGAGTGGTGTACTCGCCCTTAAAGTGCCAGCTAACGCAACAGGCGGATCAATAGCGGCGCCATTCAGCTCAACCGGCTACTCTACCCTTACCAACACCCCTCAAAACCTTATAAACAACGGAACCAACGGAGACAGCCAGACCTTCGACATCCAGTACAACGCTACACCGGGATTCGCTTACCCAGGAGGTACTTATACGGTCGATGTAGTATATACTGCCACTCAGCTCTAATAAACCCTTTACCTACTCAAATCACCTGATCATCACTATTGACCCTATCATTTTCTAACTTTCATTACCTTTTTTCTCATATGCACCTATAGCACCTATCAACTATTATCCTATCAAAATAAAAAACGCCCTCACGGGCTTTTTTTATTTTCTCTAATGCTTAAGAATCTGATTAGCAAACTGTGAAATGCTGTAACACCAGCACAAGAGAAGAAGATGAGATATTACACATAAAATTGATTTCCTAACGATTGGTTAAGCAGTTGTAAACCTGCAGTTAACAGACCAGATATTATTGCACAGAAAGAGAAAGTCGACATTCTTTGTAGCATAAAGAAACGACCAGATGGAATTAAACCACGCATCGGATATATACAAAGAGAAGTACGAGAAGGATATGACAATGGAGGCTTACCTAGAATATCTGACAAGAGGTTTCGAGCTACTGAAGGAAACTGTGACGGAGGAGTCCCTGGAACTGAAGGATCTGAAAGCTATCCGCATAGCGCTTGAATATAGAAGACAAGTCATCACTTCAAGCTTAAAGAACAAAGACTCCCTCTTCAATACATACATAAGGTCTTTAAGCTAAATCACAATCAATTATTGTAGCGTCAGCCAATTAGACACAAATCTCCACCTGGCTCTGTAATGCATGCCACCAGAGAGTTTGAGGTAAGAGGACAGCCGTCGGAAGGCCATTGTCAACCTGGCTAGACTAATCGTTACTGCTCTTGACTGCAGCATCTTTACGGTATACAAAAAAACAGACAACACCAGTAAACCCTTTGTCTACATTCTCTCCTTAATACAGTAAGAGCCCTTTCCAGGGCTCTTTATCTTTAATACCATTGGAGGTGATATCTATCGTGTTACACACCCCAGTTTCTACAGTCTGTAGAACGGTACCCGCGCAAGCAATGCTAACATCGAAACTATTTTTTTTGCCTTTTGTGAATACAGAAGCCTTGCCGATATAGACTTTTTCATTTTACATAGTGGTAATGCGTTGAAAATATATCTATGTTAATCAATCACCCATTTCCTATATTCGTATGATAATAACACGAGCATATGGCACTACCAACTGTAAATGATAAGAATGGGAAAAAGGGGAATAAGAACAATAAGAATGTAGCGCAGAATCCAAAGTTTGGCGCCGCAAAGCCTGGCAAAGCAGGCAGCTTTATGAAGAAGCCACCTAAAACTGGGGGGACTAGGGGATCATAAGTGTTTGCTGATTGCTAACTGTTAGAGGCTTTTCCTTATTGGCACTACTCATAAAGCATTAGTCTCTGCCGGAGTGCCTGTAGCTCCTGCTGCATTGACTTCATTCGCTCCAGTATGTGAGCTATGGCTTCTACGCCTTCGGGATTAATATCGAGGTCGGTATGTAAGCGGACCAGCTTTTCCACTTGAGACAAATAGTCCGCAGGAAAGTACGGGTGCTCTTCTACAATAGTAATCTCGATAAGTCCTGCCTCATGCAGTGCAGTGATGAATGACCAGGATACTCCGTGATGAGTGCAGAAAACATCCGCTGCAATAAGATCAGATCTTTCCATAACTACCTGTTTTCTGAGTTAGCCAATTGTCTGAACAGCTCCTTCTGGCTTTCAGAGAGATTTTTAGGTATGATCACATTATAGGTGACAAATAGATCGCCGAATTTCCCCTCTTGCTTGTAGACAGGGAAGCCTTTCCCTTTTATCCTGATCTTTGATCCGTTCTGTGTGCCTTCCGTAACTTTCAGCTTGATCTTACCACTTAGTGTATCGATGATCGCCTCTCCACCTAATACTGCAGTATAGAGGGGAATATCCACTGTCGTGTATAGGTCATTGCCAACGCGCTTGAAGGGTGTATTGTTATGTATCACGAACTTAATGTAAAGGTCACCGTTTGGGCCGCCGTTAATTCCCGGGCTGCCATATCCTTTCAATCTGATCACTTGTCCATCTTCCACGCCAGCTGGAATGGTAATTCTTATCTTCCTTCCATCAAGGGTCAATATCTGCTGACGTGTCTGGTAGGCATCCGTCAGCTGCATCTGGAGTTCAGCATTGAAGTCCTCACCTCGGAACTTTACATTATGACCCTGGCTTCTGCGCCCTCCACCGCCACCGAAGAACTGTTCGAAAAAATCTGAGAACTGACCACCGCCGAATCCTTCAGCCCCTTCAAAGCCACCCTGATCAAATCCTTCCCCCCTGCCCCGCTGCTGTCGCGCTTGCTCAAACTGATCTGCATGCTTCCAGTTCTCACCATATTGGTCGTACTTCTGTCTCTTCTCCGGGTCGGTAAGCACCTCATTAGCTTCATTGATCTGCTGGAACGTTTTCTTCGCTTCAGCATTGTCCGGATTAAGGTCAGGGTGATACTTTCTTGCGAGTTTCCTGTAGGCTTTCTTTATTTCTTCAGAGGAAGCTTTTTTATCCAGGCCTAACACCTTGTAGTAATCTATAAATTCTGCCATACGTCCAGGTTTGCGCTCTCTCTGTCCATAGTCTCGTGCCTTCTTTAGGGAACTGCAATTTACTGAAACAGGGATAAACAACCTTGCCAGGAGTATTCCCGGCTTACATTGATATCTAGTTAGTTCTGGATTACAGGACAGGTTCCGGAGCGTCTTTAAACCGCTTATGCTTCCCCTGTAGCCTGCCGAGAAAGAGTGTCACAGGAAAGATGGCTCTTTTTACGAATGCGGGTATTTCAACCATGTCGAATTCCGACTTGTAACGATTTAATAGAAACGCTGCGTCAAAGGTGCCGGGCCGGCCATTGTTCTCATTGCTGGAGCGGTATATTTCTGAGAGGAAGTAAATTATGTTGTCTGGTGGGCTTACCCATCCCTTGCAATGGAGCATGTCCTCGCCGGCGTTCCAGAACTTGTGGGCCACACCTCTTTTGAATAGTAATGTTTCGCCGGGTCCCGCATATTTAACGGCTTCGCCTAAAACCTGATAACCGATTTTCCCGCTTACGACAGTGATGCTCTCATCCTGCTTCCAGTGAATGTGCATAGGTGGACCTGCTTTCGGTGCCACATTATTCTCCACCTCAAGGACCTCCTGACCCTGCTCATTGGTAATCTTACGCAGAAAAGTTAATTCCTCGCCAGTCGTAGTAGAAATGGTAATTGGTAGGTTCATCGCATATTGTTTTGATATATGAAAATATAACCTGTCGGAACATTATGCAAGTACCCGCTAAAAAAACAAAAGCGGCAGGGGTTACCGCCGCTTGATTGCCAATCCAGATAATCTACTTAATCGACCTTAATTTCCTGAGTGGCTGGCTGTGCAGGCTCCTTCTTCGGAAGGGTGACCACCAAGACGCCATCGTTATATTTGGCACTGATTTCCAATACATTAACTTTGTCATTTAAAGTAAAACTTCTTCTAAAAGTCTTAAGCTTATACTCTTTCCTAAGCCATTTGTCGACAGGGGCGCCTTCTGAAGTTTCCTCTGCATGATCATAGGTTACATGTAACACATTCTTGTCTACGTTTATCTTAAATTCCTCCTTTCTCAATCCGGGAGCCATGAGGTGCATTTCATATGTTGTTTCTGTTTCCCGGATATTCACGGGTACGTTGAAACCTTCGTTCCAGTTCTCGTCACCGAAAACTTTTTGGAACCCGTTCTGGAATACATCTTCGATAAGTCCGCCTATCGCTTTAGGCATAATGTTGTAGTGAGATTTGGTAGTATACATGGCAAAATTGTTTTTACTGTTAGAAATATTGTTACCCTAATAGCCTTACAAATGAGATACCACCGGTTCGCAGTAGCCAGAATGTCTCTTTCTCTACTACGAATAGGCCATATTGTCAGATGCGTCCTTTGCATATGCGTCAAATAGGGGAAAAGGCAGCGTCATCAAAGTCTACAGTAGTGTCAAGACAGACAGGCGACCTTCAAAAGAACACCACCCACAGACGAGGAAGGCCTTAGATGTGAAAAAAATAATTTCTAATTCCGATTCCTTTTTATGATATTTGCCTTGCTTACGATGGGTTAGTAAGTACAGTCCTATCCCGATGTACCAAGGTATATCGGGATTATTTTTTGTCCCTTCTCAGGTAAATATTAGTAGCTAAATGCAGGATTCAGGGATAGTTGCTCCTTCAGGTAATCATCAACATTACTAAACACAAACTCCGGATACTCACTGCTGAATTTCGCCTTCACAAACCCGCCAACCAATGGCCTTTTTGCTGGCTGCTGAAGCTCTTCTGTGCTGACGGCAATGAGATCGTATTGTGCATTTGGAAAGTATTGGAGCACACGTAGCGCAAGTTCCACCCGGTTGAGAAAATCAGAGCTGCTGATGTGATAAATACCGGTTTTCCCGTCTTTCAACAGGAGAAACATCGCTCTCGCAATGTCCCAGGCGTTTGCCGGAGTGGCAAATTGATCGTAGGGAAGCTTTAATGTCAACTTTTGATTGTTCCTGCACTGCTCAATTATCCGCGCGATGAAGTTCTTGCCTCTTACTTCATTACCGTAAACATTGGTGACGCGCAGTACCAGGGTGCCTGGCAATTCATTTAATGCGAGCTGCTCCGCTTTCAGCTTATGCCTTGCATACACACTCAGGGGATTCACCGGAGCTTCTTCGGCGTAAGGTCCGTGCTCGCCATCGAATACATAATCCGTGGATATGTATACAAACTTAGCATTACATTGCCGCGCGAGCTCAGTCAGATTAATGGTGCTCTGAACTGTTTGCTGAAAAGACTCCTCTTCATGGGTCTCGCAGTAATCAACGTGGGTCATAGCACCACAATGGACAATTACATCCGGGTTGAAGGAGAGTACATCGAAGTTCTCACTATGAGCGGGATCAAGGGTGTTGTAGAAAACTGTCTCATCCGTTGGGTAGGAAAAATAGGAGCCTTTTGCCTCCCATCCCTGCCCCGTGAAATGCTTCAGGCAGTTTCCACCAACTAGTCCCGATGCTCCGGCTATAAATACTTTCATTGTCAGTTGGGTGAGCTGCTACTTTATATATCCTAATATCTTAAGCATGCTTTGTGGAGTCTGCTCCTTGGCATACAGCCAATCCTCCATCTCTCCATCCTTGTTCATCTCTACCACAACATGCTTTGGAGATGGGATCATGCAATGCTTGATGCCACCGTAACCTGCCAGTTGGTCCTGGTAAGCGCCAGTGTGAAAGAATCCGATGTATAGCGGATCTTCTCCTTTGACTTTTTCGAGCTTCGGGAGGAATACGGCGTTAATGTGCTCTTCTGAGGTATAGAAATCATGGCTGTCGCAGGTAAGTCCGCCGAGGTGAACTTCCTGATATTCCTTTTCCCACTTGTTAATGGGCAGCAGCAAAAACTTTTCTCCTATTCCCCACGTGTCCGGAAGCGTGGTTATGAACGAGCTGTCTATCATATACCAGATCTCGCGGTCATTCTGCATCTTCTCGTCCAAAATGCTATAGATCACTGCCCCACTCTCACCCACTGTATATGACCCGAATTCAGTATATATGTCCGGAACTGCTACCTTATTCTTCCTGCAAACCTTTTTTATGTTGCCAATGATCTCCTTGACCATGTAATTATAGTCGTAGTCGAACGCAAGCGAATGCTTTATCGGGAATCCTCCGCCGATGTTCAGCCCGTCCAGTTCAGGACATATCTTCTTAAGCTGACAGTAAAGGTTTACGACTTTGTTAAGCTCACTCCAATAGTAGATATCGTCCTTGATACCCTTGTTCATGAAGAAATGGAGCATCTTCAACTGGAAGCGGTTGTTTCCTTTTATCTTATCAACATAGAATTCCAGAACATCTCTGCTCCTGATTCCTAATCTTGAGGTATAGAAATCGAACGTTGGCTCCTCTTCGCTTGCTATCCTGATTCCGATCTTTACCGGGTCTTTTGCCCGGATGGACCTTTTATAGTCGTCAAACTCATTCTTGTTATCCAGTACCGGAATGACGTTCCTGAAGCCGGCGTTGATCAGCTGAGATATGTTCCTCGTGTATGCTCTGGTCTTAAATCCATTGCAGATAATGAAGGTGTCCTTAGTCACTTTCCTGCGTTTGTAGAGCTGCTTTATGATCTCCAGGTCGTAGGCGAAGGAAGTCTCGAGGTGAACATTCTGCTTCAGGGTCTCTTCTACTATGAATGAAAAGTGTGAACTTTTGGTACAATAGCAGTAATAGTACTTTCCTTCATATCGATGCTTCTTGATGGCATCGTTGAACATCTTTTTAGCCTTGGCAACCTGCTGACCAATCTTAGGCAAATAGGTGAGCTTGAAGGGCGTACCGTATTTGTCTATCAGTTTCTTAATGTCAAGTCCGTTAAAAAAAAGATTGTTTTCCTGTACTGTGAAGTCCTCCTGGGGAAAATCGAAGGTCTGCTTGACGAGATCGGTGTATGTATTATTCATTTACTAATTGACAAAGTAGCAAAGTCAACGAAAAGCACTTATTAATTAAGGAAGACAAAGTTAATTATTTGGACAGATGTGAGTCTTTTTTTTTCAGCATAGCCAAAATGGTCCTTGTGCCTCTGTCGCTCGTACAAGGCCATATTACAGCTCTATATTATTGCTGTTCCTTTGTGACTATTAAAGTACTGGATCTTCGACAGGAACATGGCTGCCATCTTATCCCCTCGCCATTTTGCTTCGTCAGCCTTCTCACCGGTAAAATGCTTGTCTATTGTGGCGTGCCACAGCTTTAGCCATGTATCGAAATGGACCTTCTCCACCGGTAGCTTTGCATGGGGAGGGAATGGGCTTCCAAAGTAGGTATGGTTGCCTAACAGAACAGTCTCCCAGAATCTGTACATCTTCTCGAGGTGCTCTGGCCAGCGATCTTTGATAAT
>CAMPJV010000133.1 GCA_946886975.1 uncultured Taibaiella sp.
TGTATCGCTCCTGGTCATCGTCGGTGGGCTCGGGCTCTATGCGGCAATCGATAAGTCCGTGCGGTGAGTTCAGGCTAAGCTCAATAGGTTCCTGCATAGAGCAAAAATAGGGGTTAGGCAGGTGAATCATTGCTGACTAAGCGATACGAACTGAAAGGCACCTATATTTATGACAGTTTTCAAGACTACTAATGTGCCTGGAGCAATGAATTATAAACACTGGATTTTACTATGCTGCGTAGTGACAATGACGATGGTGTCCTGTAAAGACAATGAGCGAGAAAGTGGGGATGTGGAAGAGGAGACCAATGGAGAAGCGCCTGCGACGCCTAAACAACTGACATACTCATTTGTTGGGACCCTGCCCCATGATACTACTTCCTTTACCGAAGGCCTTCTGATACATGAGGGGAAATTGTACGAAAGTACCGGATCGCCGGAGGATATGCCTAACACACGGTCGGTGTTTGGAGAGGTAGACAAGGCGACAGGGAAGATAGAGGTAAAGGCTGAACTGGACAGAAGGCAATACTTCGGTGAGGGGATTACGTTTCTGAATGGTAAGGTGTACATGCTGACCTACGAAACCAAAATAGGGTTCATCTATGACGCAGAGACATTTAAGAAAGTCGGAGAGTTCAGGTTCCCGTCGAAGGAGGGATGGGGTATGACTACTGACGGTACACACCTGATCATGAGCGATGGAACAAGCAGCCTGACATGGCTGGAGCCGGGTACGTTTAGAACGGTAAAGACGCTGGAGGTGACTGATGAACGGGGACCTGTAAAGTATCTGAACGAGCTTGAGTACATAAAAGGTTCGATCTACGCGAATGCTTATACCACCAACACAATCGTGAAAATAGACCCTGAGAGTGGTAAGGTGACGGGCAGGCTGGACCTGACGAAGCTTGCCCAGCAGGCGGAGGCGAAGTATCATGGCTCCCTTGAAATGAATGGAATAGCGTACGATCCTGCGGATGATACGATTTACTTCACAGGGAAAATGTGGCCCTATATCTTTAAGATATCAGTTGCTGACTAGCGGGGTTTCTTAACAAAGCTAGAACGTTTAAAAGATTAACATACGTTAACTTTGCAGTTCTGAAGTGATTGAAACCCGTAGCGTATGAATTCAACTAGAACACCACATTTTACACTTAGATCTCCTATCATTGCTGCTGCATTCCTGGGACTCCTTTTCGGCAGCCAAATACTTAGCCCAACCAGTGCAGCAGCGCAGAATAACTACTTGCCAACGGATGCGTTCAAGCATGGAGAGAAGATAACCTTTACTGTGTTCTACAATGTAATTGGCATGTATGTGAACGCCGGGACGGCTGTGCTGACCACCAAGAAAGAGAAGTATAATAACGCGACGGCCTACCACGTGGTGGCAGAAGGAGTCACCAACAAGAAATACGACTGGATATTTAAGGTGAGAGACAGGTATGAGAGCTACTTTGACAGCGAGACGCTAAAGCCCTACAAGTTCGCCAGGGATGTAAACGAAGGTGATGTGAGCTTTAAAGAGGAGGTGCATTTCAACAGGAAGAACAACACGGCGGTGTCCAACAACAAGGCGTATAAGGTGCCTCATGGCGTGATGGATGTGATCAATGCCATGTTCTATGCACGTAATATAGACTACAATGCATACAATGTTGGCGACAAGGTTTCGTTCAGCATGTTCCTGGACAACCAGGTTTACAACATGTATATCCGCTACATGGGAAAGGAGGAAGTGAAAACAAGATATGGCACATTCCGCGCTATTAAGCTAAAGCCATTGCTCCTGAAGGGCAGTATATTTGAAGGTGGGGAAAAGATGACGCTGTGGGTGACTGACGATGCAAACCACATACCTGTAAGGGTTGAAACAAAGATAGCCGTGGGCAGCGTGAAGGTGGACATGATGGACTATGAGAACATCAAGCACCCACTAAGGTCCTTAATTGCTATTCGATAAAAGCAATAGAAATGTTGGTATCAATACTGGTCCGGAGACGCTGTTCTCCGGACTTTTGCTTATAGCTTTAGGAGCCCCATTCTGTAGAGTGTGTTGACCGGCTTGTTATCCCAGAAGAGCTCGAAGTCCTGAAGACCTGCGGCCTCATAGCTTTCCTTTACCTCCTGCCAGCTGAGTTGCTTCATATTATTCACTGACAACTGCGGGAGTATTTCGGATAGCCACATGCCCTGTTGCCGGTCGACCTGGATGGTCATGCTTTCCTTTTTTCCCTGGAATGTGAGAGCAGCCATTTCCCATTGATTGCCTTTCTTCGACTTTGTGTAATACTCAATAATGGGAGGCTTTCCCAGCCATACGATCTTTGCTGTTGGTTTTGCTGAGGTGTATTCTTCCTCAGATAGCGCCTGTCGGATAAACTCAGGAGTCACGCTGGGTTTGGGGACCTTAAAGTCAAACCATTTGTGGAGGGGGTAGTCGAAGCAAGCGCCATGCATGTAGTTGAGCAACGACTTTTTCAGTCCGTAGCTGAATGTATCATGATCGGCACCTGTGGGGTCTATATGTACAATATCGTTGTTAGCAAATGTACCCACTACCTCTGTCTGCTTTTTTACATTGTACCTCTCTGGATACTGCCCCACCGGACTGTGAGCGGTCATTGCAAACTGATGCCAAAAAGCTGATTGGAGCACGCCAGCCTCAAACATTTGGCGCACCATTTCGAGAGAATCTATTGTCTCCTGGGCGGTTTGAGTAGGAAACCCATACATCAGGTAAGCATGCACCATTATGCCAGCTTCTGTGAAGTGCCTGTTTACTCTCGCCACCTGTGCGACGGTTATACCCTTTTGAATGAGGAGAAGCAGCCGATCGGAAGCTACCTCGAGTCCTCCTGAAACTGCGATGCAACCAGAGGCCTTCAATAACAAACAGAGGTCCCGCGTAAAGCTCTTCTCGAAACGGATGTTTGCCCACCAGGAAACAACAAGCCTTCTCCTGATGATCTCCAATGCAAGACCTCGCATCAGAGCGGGTGGTGCAGCCTCGTCCACGAAATGAAACCCTGTCTGGCCTGTCTGTGCAATGATCTCTTCCATCCTGTCGCACAGCAGGGAAGCAGCTATGGGCTCGTAGAGCTTAATGTAGTCCAGGGTAATATCGCAGAACGTGCACTTACCCCAGTAGCATCCATGTGCCATAGTCAGCTTGTTCCATCTGCCATCGCTCCAAAGGCTATGCATAGGGTTGACGACTTCTATTGCCGATATATATTCAGTGAGCCAGAAGTCAGAGTAATCTGGCGTACCTACCTGCCCCTGCCTGTAGTCGCTGCAAGCCTGATTATTGATGTAGGTGACCTTACCGTTGCTAAGGGTAAACGTTCGCTTCAGCTCATTGATGGTCTTAGTTCCCTCCACGTAACCAACGAGGTTTTCTATAGGCGCCTCGCCGTCATCCAGGGTTATGAAGTCAAAGAACTCGAAGACTCGTGGATCAGACAGCGACCTTAGCTCCGTATTAGCAAAGCCGCCACCCATTACCACTTTCACGTGAGGGTAATGTTGTCTTATCCATTGTCCGCAGCGGAGGGAGGTGTACAGGTTTCCTGGAAAGGGAACAGAAATGGCTACAAGTTTAGGCTGCACGATGGCCATTCTTTGTTTCAGTATGCTAATCAGCAAGCTATCAATAAAGGTATATTCCTGCTGGAGAGAGTCATATAACTCATCGAAAGAATTAGCTGACCTACCAAGCCTTTCCGCATAGCGGCTAAACCCGAAATGATCGTCCACGCATTCCTTTATCAGGTCAGAGAGATCCTCCAGGTACATAGTCGCAATGTGCTTCGCTTTGTCCTGTATGCCCATGCTGCCAAAGGCCCAGTTCAAGTCATCTATCTGCTCAAATCTCGATGCTTCCGGCAGGAAATCCCGTTTGCATATTAACTGTGCAAGTGTAGGGTTCTTCCCCTGGAGAAAGGAGATTACAGAATCAATGGTACTGATGTAGTCGTCTTTCAGGGAAAGTATCCTGAGTGCATTAGGGGAAAACTCCTGCCTGTCTATTCTGCTAAACAGATCTATCAGGCCCTGTCGACAGAATAATGCAAGCGTGACCTCTATGCCGAGATCTGCCTGAAAGGAACTGATCTGCTTCGTGTTTAGGAAGCCCTTCAGGTAAGCCGTGGCCGGATATGGCGTATTAAGCTGCGTAAAAGGCGGTGTGAACAGGAAGACCGTGGCACTCAAGGAATAATGTTTAGTCTGCAAAAGTATTTCTAATAAATGAAACGTCTCTTAAAGGCGCTATTTGCTTAAGAGGTATAATAGTTATACTAACTTCATAGCTATCATCAACCAGCCGAAATGGACAAAGACAAGCACAGCAAGAAGCTTTCTGACTACATCGACACACTAAGAGTGAAGCCAGGCAGCAAAATATCGCTCAAAGAAGACTATAGTACTGAGGCGAATAAAGAGATCATAACCAAAGAAGAGGCGGAGGGACTACTACAGGAAAGTCTAGAAACGCTCTCTGATCTGCAGGAAAAACTATATGCTCATAACAGGTATGGTGTGCTCATCGTGCTCCAGGCCATGGACGCATCGGGCAAGGACAGCATGATAAAGCACGTGTATTCCGGCCTGAACCCACAGGGTGTAAGAGTCACAAGTTTCAAGCAACCCTCACTGGAAGAGCTGGATCATGACTTTCTCTGGCGTCATCATAAAGCGCTCCCTGCACGCGGAGAGATAGCTATATTCAACAGGTCTCACTATGAGAATGTACTTATTACAAGAGTGCACCCGGAGTTTATCCTCGGCGAGCATCTTCCTGGGATTCAAGCTGTTGAGGATATCACCAAGGCGCTCTGGGAAAAACGATACAAACAGATAAACGGCTTTGAAGAAGTCGTCGCGGAGAGCGGCACCCTGATCCTGAAGTTCTTCCTCTATCTCTCTAAAAAAGAACAGAAGAAACGCTTTCTTGAACGGCTTGAGAGGAAATCGAAGAACTGGAAATTCTCAGCTCAGGACGTAGAGGAGCGAAAGCAGTGGCATAAGTATATGGAGGCATACGAGGATATGCTAAGTGCAACATCATCCGACCACGCGCCCTGGTTTGTGCTGCCTGCAGACAACAAATGGTTTACAAGGCTCGCCATGGGAATGATACTTAACCGTGAGCTGCAGAAGCTGGATATAGAATACCCTTCACTTCCTGAGGACCAGCAACGGGACCTAAAGGACATTAGGGCGAAGCTCCTGGCAGAAGAAGACTAGCTGCTCATCCGAAGTTAAGATTAAGCCTATCTTCGCTGCATACTATGAGTGAAAAGACTTTTAACGACCTAAACCTCAACACGGCTCTGCTGAAGGCGCTGGACGATTATGGATATACCCACCCCACTACTATCCAGGAGCGGGTTTTTCCGGTTATTATGTCAGGCAGGGATGTCTGTGGCATAGCACAGACAGGTACAGGAAAGACACTTGCTTATTTGCTACCTACGCTGCGCCAGACAAAATACGGGAGGGATAGATTTCCGCAGATACTTATCATAGTGCCCACCAGGGAATTGGTCGTTCAGGTGATGGAACAGGTGAAAAAACTAACAGCGTATACTTCGCTCCACGTCATAGGGGCCTATGGAGGGGTGAATATGAACCCTCAGCTTGCAGCAGCAGAAGAAGGCTGTGACATAGTGGTTGCCACACCAGGCAGGCTCCTGGACCTCGCGCTAAATGGCGCCCTGAAGCTCAAAGGCATAAAGAAACTGGTGATAGATGAAATGGATGAAATGCTGAACCTCGGCTTCAGGACACAGATAAAGAACATACTTGATATTCTTCCGCCCCGCAGGCAGAACCTGATGTTCTCTGCTACTATTACAGATGATGTGGAGCAGCTACTCGACACTTTCTTTCAGAACCCGGAGAGAATAGAAGCCGCGCCCACCGGCACTCCGCTTGAGAATATTGACCAGTACTTTTACTATGTGCCGAACTTTTATACTAAGGTCAATCTACTCAAGCTACTGTTGGATCAGAATCCTGAAATGAACAAGGTCCTTGTGTTCGCTGCGACAAAGTCACTCGCAGACCAGCTTAGTGATGAACTTGAAGCAGCGTATGCCGACCAGTATGGCGTCATCCACTCCAACAAATCACAGAACCATAGGTTTAATACCGTAAAGCAGTTCCAGGAAGGCAACTATCGCTTTATCATTGCCACCGACCTTGTCTCAAGGGGTATAGATATCAGTGAGGTAAGTCACGTCATCAACTTCGATTTGCCTGAAGAACCAGAAAGCTATATCCACCGAATCGGCAGAACGGGCAGAGCAGACAAAAGCGGTATCGCTTTCAGCTTTATAACTGACAGGGAGCGGGAAAACCAGGGCAGGATAGAAACACTAATGAATTATATAGTACCGGTACTACCGCTCCCTGAAGACCTCGAAATATCTGCCGTGCTTACTGAAGATGAGATGCCAAAGGTGAGGATGAAAACTGAGCTAATAAAGCTTCCTAAGATAGAGTCGTCCGGGGGGGCCTTCCACGAAAAGTCTGCCAAGAATAAGAAGACAAATGTAAAGGTGCGGTATGCCGATAAGATGAAGCAGAAGTACGGCAAGGCCAAGAAGCGGGGAGGAAAGAAAAAATAGGCAGACAGCGCAATTAGCAAGGGTGAATACCAAAATGGCATTCACCCTCTATTATTGGCAAACATAAAGACTACTCTACCACAAGCTTATTCACCACCTTTTCTCCTTGTTCATTTCCCACCTCAACTACGTAAATACCTGCAGCAAGCGATGGCAACGCTACCTGTTCTGATTCCTTCCTAAGCTGTTGCTCCTTAATAAGCTTGCCACTCATATCCACTACCTGGCAATAGGAAGCCCGGAAATTATTATCAACGTAAATACTGTTAGCTTTCTTCACCGGATTCGGATAGACCGCACAGTTGAGCTTTGCCTTATCAAAATCATCTATGCCCAGGAATCCCGGAAATGACTTCTTAGCTATGCTGTGGATCACAGAGCCCTGGTGCTGAATATGGGCATCTCCCACGTCAAACTTCCCACCGATGATGAGGTCATTCTTATACACTACCATCTTATTGATAGTACTGTCAACAAA
>CAMPJV010000134.1 GCA_946886975.1 uncultured Taibaiella sp.
GAGACACCTTTGCAGGCGGGGATATGCATGGAAGCAATAGAGGAGTTTCACGCCCATACGCCTATATTGGGTGTGTGCCTGGGTCACCAAGCGCTGGGGATGTTCTTCGGAGGAAAACTGGTGCATGCCCCCTACCCGATGCATGGAAAGACGAGTGAGGTGAGCCACAGCGGCCATGCGATTTTCAACAACATTCAGTCGCCATGTAGGGTAATGAGGTATCATTCCCTCAGTATAGAAAATATTGAAGGGACGGGGTTGAAGGAGATAGCGCGGAGCAATGATGATAAACAAATTATGGCTATGGTGCACGAGCAGTATCCATGCATTGGCATACAATTTCATCCAGAATCAGTGGGCACTACAAAGGGAATGAGGATGATAGAGAACTGGGCGGCGATGAGGTTTTAAGTCTGTTAGCATGGCACAATTTTATACATGAGGTAATGATCTTAATAACCGCATGGGCCAGCAATACACTACAGAACGGAAGAGGAGCACATCACTTAAACAGCAATTCCCAGCAGGCATTCAAGCATCTACCCTACGTTTTTTATTCGTCATTTCCACAATGTTTATTGGAAGTCAGCCAGCTTGGGGGCAGGACTCATTAGGCGACAACAGCTTAAAAGCAAAGCTGGATTCAATAGCGCCCTCCGGCCATACCCCTCACGTGTACCGGATGAACTATTGGGTGAGCGGAGCATTTTCTTTGGTTGCTACTGCTGCGGACATCTATGCAATCCCAAATATAATCAAAGCCAAAGAGCCACTTACTGATGATGAGCTAAGAGGGATCAGCACAAATACACATAACGGTTTTGACGAGTGGGCGCTGAAGCAAGACCCATCTAAACGAGAGGAGTTCTATAAGGCATCGGACTATGTACTTCCTGCCATCATAGTATCCGCGGCGGCACTTGGCTTGGACAAGAACATCCGTAAAGACTGGGCGCGCATACTGATGATGTATTATGAGATGCACTCGGTGACCTTCAGCATGTATAACTTCAGTCCCTTTGGGCCGGCGTTTCAGAACAAGATAAGGCCCTACTCATACTACAACTATTATACGGATGACCAAAGAAAGACCGGCAATAACCGCAACTCACAATACAGCGGACATACTGCGTCGGCGGCAGCGGCGACCTTCTTTATGGTGAAAGTGTATACTGATTATCACCCTGAGATTGGAAGAAAGAAATATCTGCTTTACGGACTGGCTACCATACCGCCCCTGGTGGAAGGCTATCTCCGGATGAAAGCGCTGGCGCATTTTCCATCTGATATCCTGATCGGGCTGGTGGTAGGGGGAGTGTGTGGTGTGGTTGTCCCTGACCTACATAAGTTTAGGAGGCACAACATCAGGTTAGGAGTTATTACTGCACCTATGGGACCGGGGCTGAGCCTTAGCTGGCAGCCGAACTATGAAAGGACACGGACATCACCGGATTATTCGCCGGGTATTGACTGACAAACAGGTGAGCTACTCCCATCGCCATTCCTGAGAACCGTGGCTGTAACGCATAATGCTACCGTCCGCCATCTCGACCTCCAACTGGCCGTTGACATTTGCACCCTTAATTATAGCCTTCCAGTGGTGAGATCCGGAAGAAAAAGACTGAGCATAATCCTTTCTATATAAAAAGTCGTTATACTCCTTCATAATTTCACCGGATGTTCCGGAGAGGCTCAAAGTTTTTCTGTAGATGCCCTCCCTAATCTGGCGGAATACGGCAGATATCGGGAATATCCTGCCATTAGCAGCAAGTGTTAGTGAAGTAGCAAAGGGCAAGTCTGCGGAAAAAGAGGTTTGTGATACGTTGAGTCCAAGGCCGATAATGCTAAAGCTCCAGCTATTACCTCTAAGGACATTCTCGATAAGGATACCGCCTGCCTTTTTGTCATTGATTATAATATCATTAGGCCACTTGATGCGCACGTCCCAGCCCTCATACAGATGAGCTAATACATCGGCTATTGCCACCGCTACTGCAGCATTGAATACAAACTGATGTTCCAGGATGCAGTCAGGTACACATATAAAGCTGGCAAGCAAACTCTCCCCTGGCACATCCTTCCAGCGCCTTCCACGCTGGCCTTTGCCGCCAGTCTGGGCTCTTGCCAGGACTGTCAGGCCAGCCTGTGCCGTATCGGCATCAATTAGCCGCATGGCATAGTTATTGGTACTATCAATGGTATCAAGCTCTATTATGGGTGCATCCAATAATGACTGTAACCGGGGAGCCAAAGATTCAGTAATTTTGAGTGTAAAGATATTGCCAACACAAAACAGAAAAGTAGCTTTTGGAGAAAATAATCACTGCGCTGCAAGGACGTAAGAAATCAGAGACCCGACTCACAAGGAATAGTAAATTATTTAAGAATATCCTGAAAGCTATAAAGGATAAGAAAGGAAAGGCGATTGTGTCACTCGACCTTCGGAAGATAGACGAGGCAGTTGCGGATTTCTTTATTGTATGTGAGGCACAGTCACATATACAAATCAAAGCCATAGCAGATAATATAGAGGAACTGGTGGCTAAGGAATGTGGTGAAAAGCCGTTTCATTCCGAGCAGGGCAATCAGTGGACATTGGTTGATTATGTAAACATTGTGGTGCATGTATTTGAACATGAACATCGCAAGTTTTATGATCTGGAGAGCCTCTGGGAAGATGCGGGGCGTATGGAGCATAATGACTAATATTGCCCACTTAATAGAAACAATACCGACAAGCGACAAATGGAAGATAATAAACAAAGACCTCTCGCACCGGGAGGCGACAATAAAAGCCCGAGAAAAGGGCCGCGATTTAATATATACTGGGTTTACGGAATCATTTTCGTAGCCCTTATAGTATTGCAGTTCTACAGTAGCAATTTTACATCGAGCACAGTTACCAAGAGTTTCGTGGAATTCAGGGACGACTACCTATATCAAGGCAAGGTTGATCATGTGAACGTGGTGAATAACAGCGAGGTTGAAGTATTTCTTGTGAAGGACACCGCAAAGCCTGCGACTCCGGAAGATAAGGGCCCATTGGGCTTTAGCAGTAATGAAAAGACCCCTGCCTTTACATTTAAGATAGGGTCGGACGAGCAGTTTAGAGACGACATGTCTGATGCACTTCAGAAAATGCCTCCTACGGTGAAGGAACCAAAGGTGTACTATGACGTACGAGGGAATTGGCTTAGGGACATCCTGAACTCATTCTTACTGCCTATTATCATAATGGTTGCCCTGTGGTTCTTAATCATGCGCAAGATGGGCGGCGGAGCGCCAGGTGGCGGTGCCGGCGGCATCTTTAATATCGGTAAATCCAAGGCTCAGCTATTTGAGAAAGGCACGAGAGTGAACATCACCTTTAACGACGTTGCGGGTCTGGATGAAGCTAAGGTGGAGGTGATGGAGATCGTCGATTTCCTTAAGAATCCTAAGAAGTACACCGCACTGGGAGGTAAAATCCCCAAGGGAGCCCTGCTAGTAGGACCTCCAGGTACCGGTAAGACCTTGCTGGCGAAAGCCGTTGCAGGAGAAGCGCAGGTACCATTCTTCTCTATGTCTGGCTCTGATTTCGTGGAGCTTTTCGTGGGTGTGGGTGCGAGTCGTGTACGTGACCTCTTTAAACAGGCACGTGAGAAGGCGCCTTGTATTGTATTTATTGATGAGATAGACGCTATAGGTCGCGCACGTGGTAAGAATATGGTGATGAGCAATGATGAGCGGGAGAACACACTGAATCAGCTTCTCGTAGAAATGGATGGCTTTAGTGGTGACACCGGCATTATAGTACTGGCAGCAACGAACAGACCTGATGTACTTGATACCGCATTGCTGCGCCCGGGTCGTTTCGACCGTCAGATATCTATTGATATTCCGGACGTAAAGGGAAGAGAGAAGATATTTGAGGTGCACCTGATGCCGATTAAGAAGTCGAAGGACCTGAACATATATAAGTTGGCAGTACAGACACCCGGATTTGCGGGAGCTGACATTGCTAACATCTGTAACGAAGCAGCACTAATCGCTGCCAGAAAGGGTAAGAGCGAAGTGGAAATGAGTGACTTCAATGATGCGATAGACAGAGTTATCGGGGGTCTCGAGAAGAAAAATAAGATCATCTCACCAGAGGAGAAGAAGGTAATCGCCTTTCACGAAGCAGGTCACGCGGTTTGCGGCTGGTTCCTGGAGCACGCACATCCACTCATCAAGGTGTCCATTGTACCGAGGGGAGTTGCCGCATTAGGATATGCACAATACCTTCCAAAGGAACAATATCTCTATACCCTGGAGCAGATGCAGGATCAGATGGTCGCACTATTCGGAGGCCGTGCTGCAGAAGAGCTGATATTCGGAAAAGTATCTACCGGAGCGCAGAACGACCTGGAGCGCATTACGAAGATGTCGTATAGCATGGTGAGCGTTTATGGAATGAATGAGAAGGTGGGCAACATCTCTTATTACGATGGTAACCAGGAGTATTCAATGAATAAACCTTATTCAGAAGAGACTGCCAAAATCATTGACGAGGAGGTCCGCAAACTGATTGCAGAGCAATATACGCGGACAAAAGAACTCCTCAGCAAACACCTTCACCAACTTACAGCTCTTGCAGAGGAGCTCCTTAAGAAGGAGGTATTATATAAAGATGACCTGGAAAGGCTTATTGGTAAACGTCCGTACGAGGACATGTCTCCCAATGAAGGCATACCTCCGGTAGCGGGCATAGCCAATGACGGCACCCCTGTACATCCAGCGTAAGTAAAAGAATATTTAAAGAAAGCGGTGGTTTTAGCCACCGCTTTTTTATTTTTGAGGGGTATTACTGCTCATGCAAACATTCAGAACCTCCAAAGCGAAAGAGAAGATACTCAGTAAGATCAGAAATGGCCTCAGCAACGGAACACTCCCCATGCCGTTTCCTGACGCGGAGCTAGAAAATGCTCAATCGATCTATCATTTTGAGGATACTACTCGAGAAGAAGCTTTTGCAGAGGCATTTATTAAACTGGGTGGTAAATTCATCTTCTGTGAAAACGAAGGGGAGTTGTTAGAAGGCATACACTCATTGTACGATGCACGCGGGTGGAAGGAGGTGCTGTGTACAGAAAAAGAACTGATCACGCTATTTCACAACAACAAACTTGCCTTCATAGCTAAGGCTGAAGGCGGAAGTGACGGTGCAGATGCATGCATTACATATGCCGAGGCTTTGGTTGGACGGACGGGCTCTTTAATCATCAGCAGCAGACAAAACCTGGGAAGAGTTGCTCCTGTTTTCTACCCCGTTCATATAGTAGTCGCTTACACAAGCCAGGTGGTGAAGGACATCCAACAAGGCCTTGACCTGATAAAGAGCAAATATGGCGCTGATATTCCTTCGATGATAAACCTCAATACCGGCCCCAGCCGTACTGCTGACATCGAAAAAACGCTTGTAGTAGGCGTCCATGGACCGGCTGAGGTCTTCTGCTTCCTAATAAATTCCTAAATGCCTTCCTTTGAGCTATCCGGAAAAGTTGTTGATCTATTTAAGAGATCCATCTATTCTGCTACAGTCTCCATAAAAGAAGGTAAGATCTATTCTATTCAGCCCATCGAGAAAGCACCTGACAGATACATCCTGCCAGGATTGGTTGACGCTCATGTTCATATTGAGAGTTCGATGTTACCTCCATCTTCGTTTGCAAGACTTGCAGTTGTACACGGGACGGTGGCAACGGTTTCTGATCCACACGAGATTGCCAATGTATGTGGTGCAGAGGGGATAAGGTTTATGATTGCAAATAGTAAAGAATCTCCTCTTAAGATATTCTTTGGGGCGCCGTCCTGTGTACCAGCTACCTCCTTTGAAACGGCCGGAGCTCTGATCAATGCAGGCGAAGTCGGGGCTCTGATGCATGACAAGGACATCTGGTACTTGTCGGAAGTAATGAATTATCCGGGAGTAATAAACAAGGACCCCGAAGTTCTGGCAAAACTCGCCAGGGCAAGAGAAGCAGGAAAGCCAATAGACGGGCATGCGCCTGGCCTTAGAGGTGAAATGTTGACAAGATATGCTGCGGCCGGGATCTCTACCGACCATGAATCCTTCGAATTGGAGGAGGCATTAGACAAGGTTAAGAACGGCATGTACTGCCTTATAAGAGAGGGAAGTGCAGCAAAGAACTTTGATGCACTTATCCCAATGCTGCGAACGCATCCGGAGAGTGTAATGTTTTGCTGCGACGATAAGCATCCGGACGAACTTCTGCTGCACCATATTAACGATCATGTTAAGAGGGCCCTCGCAAATGGCTATGACATCTTTGACGTGCTAGTTGCCGCTTCAGTGCATCCTGTAACTCATTATGGCCTGCCTGTCGGGTTGCTACGAGAAGGGGATGCTGCAGACTTTATAGTAGTGGACCGTCTTAAAGAGTTTAATATCACTCAAACATATATAGATGGCCGCCTTGTTGCAGAGAATGGGAAAAGCTTGCTGCCTCATGTATCCGTAGAGCCAAAAAACAACTTCTGTGCGACCCCTACTACACCAAAAGAATTTGGGCTAAAAGCTATTAGTGGCAAGCGAAACATCCGTGTCATCGAAGCAGTGGAAGGTCAGTTAGTAACGAGGGGATGTATAGAGAAAGCAAAAATAGTGCACGGGAAATTAGTCTGTGACCCTGAAAATGATATCCTAAAGATTGTTGTTATCAACCGCTATGCTCCGGGAGTTGCTCCGGCAATTGGATTCATAAAAAACTTCGGACTTAAGAAAGGAGCAATTGCCTCGACGATAGCGCATGATTGCCATAACATCATAGCCGTTGGAGCAGACGACGGGGCTTTATCTGCTGCGGTGAATGCTGTTATAGAGGCAAAAGGGGGTATTTCAGTAGCTGAGAGCAAGCACGACGTGTATTGTCTTCCCTTGGCCATAGCTGGGTTGATGAGCACTGAAGACGCCTATACAGTCGCAGAGGAGTATTCTGCAATGGACAAGAGAGCCAAAGAACTTGGATCAACTCTAAGGTCACCATTCATGACCCTATCTTTCATGGCATTACTGGTAATTCCCTCTATTAAGTTGAGTGATCAGGGCTTGTTTGACGGC
>CAMPJV010000135.1 GCA_946886975.1 uncultured Taibaiella sp.
AGGGCAGTCACGATTGGCATCCATCGGCTTTGTGAACCAGACCCTGTTTTTAAACCTAAAGGTTTTGTCGGTCAGAGCACCTACAGGGCAAACATCTATGACGTTGCCAATAAACTCGTTATCGAGCGACTTGCCCAATAAGGTGCTTATCTCCGCATGATCCCCACGAGACAATATTCCATGCTCCCTTCTGTTTGTCAGTTGCTCAGCCGTATATACACAACGGTAGCAGAGGATACACCGGGTCATGTGGAGCTGAATATAATCCCCTATGTCTTCTTTGTCAAATGTCCTTCGTTCAAACTCGTAGCGAGTTCCTGCAGTTCCATGCTCATAACTAAGGTCCTGGAGGTCGCATTCACCGGCCTGGTCACATATGGGACAATCAAGCGGATGATTAATGAGGAGCATTTCAACCACGCCTTTTCGGGCGTCGAGTACCTTCTCTGAAGTGATACTTTTCACCTCCATTCCATCCATAACGGTAGTCCTGCAACTCGCGACAAGCTTAGGCATTGGGCGGGGGTCCTTTTCAGATCCCTTGCTTACCTCTACGAGACAAGTCCGGCACTTCCCTCCGCTACCTTCCAGATTGGTGTAGTAGCACATAGCCGGGGGAGTAACGTCGCCACCTATTTGCCGGGCAGCATTGAGAATAGTCGTCCCTGCCGGAACTTCTATTGTTATGTTATCAATGGTTACTTTAAAATTCTGTTGCTCTGACATCGAGTCAAAAGTTATAAGTCAAAACCAATATTTCTCCTTCACCTCATACCCCAATTAATGGTAACGGGTCGGCATAGTGTGCTAATCCGAAGTTTCTTACCTGAGCTTCCTCCGGATGCGTCACATGCCATTCAAACTCATCCCTGAAATGGCGGATTGCGGCGGCCACGGGCCATGCAGCTGCGTCACCCAAGGGGCAGATAGTGTTTCCTTCGATCTTGCGCTGTATGTCCCAGAGCAGATCTATATCGCTCATCTTGCCCCTGCCGTACTCTATGTTCTTAAGTATCTTATGCATCCAGCCAGTACCTTCTCTACAGGGACTGCACTGGCCGCAGCTTTCATGCTGATAAAAACGCGCTAAAGTCATGGTGTGACGCACAACGCACTGATCCTCATCCAGGACAATGAAACCTCCGGAACCCATCATCGTTCCTGATGCGAAACCACCTTCAGACAGGCTCTCATAATTCATATAACGTGTCTCCCCTTTAGCCGTCTTAAAGAGCAGGTTAGCCGGGACAATCGGAACAGAGGAGCCTCCAGGTATGCAAGCCTTCAGCTTTTTCCCATTTGGTATACCTCCACAGTAATCTTCACTGTATATAAACTCCTCGACTGAGATCGTCATGTCGATCTCATATACCCCGGGCTTATTAATATTGCCACATACAGACAACAGCTTTGTACCGGTAGAGCGGCCTACTCCTATCTTCGCATATTCCTCACCACCCATATTGATGATTGGGACTACTGCAGTTAATGTTTCAACATTATTTACCACTGTCGGCCTCATCCAAACCCCCTGTATCGCAGGGAAGGGTGGCTTAATCCGAGGATTGCCCCTTTTCCCCTCAAGAGATTCAATCAATGCAGTCTCCTCTCCACATATATAAGCTCCTGCGCCCCTGTGGACATATATTTCACAATCGAACCCGGTGCCAAGAATATTATGACCAAGCCATCCCATTGCTTTCGCCTCCGCGATTGCTTCTTCTAATATATCAACAATCCAAGCATACTCTCCACGAATGTATATGTAGGTAAGGCTGCTTCCCAGTGCATAGCTACTTACTATCAGTCCCTCAATCAGCAGGTGGGGCAGAAACTCCATGAGGTACCTGTCCTTAAATGTACCTGGTTCTGATTCGTCGGCATTGCAAACCAGGTGACGAGGTACACCTTCAGGCTTGGCAAGGAAACTCCATTTCATGCCTGTCGGGAAGCCCGCTCCGCCGCGTCCCCTGAGCCCACTTTTCTTTACCTCTTCCACCACTTCATCGGTGGTCATCTTCAAAGCCTTTTCTACAGAACGATAGCCGCCATGTTTACGGTAAGTATCGTAGTTGCGGATTCCTTCAATATGTGCGTTCTCTAATAATAACTTCATCTTACATCAATCTACAGAGGTCTTCTTGATTCAAGTAAATCCACGTTCAGGAGCAGCTCATAAACCTAGTTGTTTATAGCTGCATTTCGTCTGCACTCTTCTATTATCCGGTCAACTTTCTCCTTTGTCAGGTGCTCTCTATAATTATTCCCCAATTGCATCATTGGAGCATACCCGCAGGCACCCAGACATTCTGCAGGCTTTAAAGTAAACAAACCATCAGGTGTCGTTTCTCCTTCCTGGATACTAAGTTTCTCCTTGATGTAATCTATGATCTCATCACTGCCATTAACCATACATGGACCAGTACGACATACCTCGAACAGGTATTTGCCAACTGGTTTCAGGTTGAACATGGAATAAAAGGTTGCCACCTCATACACCTCGATCGGAAGGATATTGAGCAGCCCTGCCACGTAATCCATGGCATCTACGCTTAGCCATCCGCCGTTTTCATCCTGGGCCATGTGCAATAGAGGTATCAATGCGCTCTTATGCTTCCCATCCGGATAGCGTGCGATGATCTCTTTTACCTTAGTCAACTTCTCTTCTGAAAAAACCATCAATCTTTTTAATTAGCCGTCAAGTTCTCCGGCGATTACATTTAGACTGCTCAGCGTGACAATTGCATCACTCAACAGTCCGTTCTTAATAATCTCCGGGAACACCTGGTAATATATAAAACATGGACGCCGGAAGTGTAAACGATAAGGTGTACGCCCGCCGTCGCTTATTAAGTAATAGCCAACCTCGCCGTTCCCGCCTTCCACCGAACAATATACTTCACCCGGCAGGATCTCAGTCTCGCCCATTATTATCTTGAAGTGATAAATAAGAGCCTCCATTTTTGTATACACATCCTTCTTTTCAGGAAGGTAGAACTCCGGAACATCCGCATGGAAAACTGACGGATCCAGATCTTTTAACTTCTCCAGTGCCTGCTGTATGATACCCATACTTTCCCATATCTCCATGTTCCTGACCATAAACCTGTCATAAACATCCCCTGTTGATCCAATGGGTATTTTGAAGTCGAAATCTTCATATGAACTATAAGGCGTCGCAACTCTCACATCGTAATCCACACCAGCCGCTCGCAGGTTCGGCCCAGTAACACTATATGCCAATGCCATTTCAGCCGTTAATGGTCCAGCACCCATACAGCGTTCCATGAATATCCTGTTCCGGTTCAGCAGGTCTTCAAACTCTTTGTAGGCCTGAGGGAATGTCTCGATAAGATCATCAAGTTTATCCCACGCAGCCTGAGTAAAGTTTCGTTCGAAACCTCCAAATCTGCCAATGTTGGTTGTTAACCGTGAGCCGCAGATCTCCTCGAATATCTCATATATTTTTTCCCTGTACTGGAATACGTATGTGAAGCCAGTCAACGCACCGGTGTCTACCCCGATGACTGAATTACACACAAGGTGATCAGCAACGCGGGCGAGTTCCATGATTATTACCCTTAGGTAATCTACGCGCTTCGGAGTTTGAATGCCGACCAGCTTCTCGACGGTGAGGTGCCAGCCAATATTATTGATTGGCGCAGAGCAATAATTTAACCTGTCGGTGAGCGGAGTGATCTGATAGTAGGGCCGACGCTCTGCAATTTTTTCAAAAGCGCGATGTATATAGCCAACTGTTGGTTCCGTACGCAGCACGCGTTCACCATCTACCTCAAGAACATTCTGAAAAACGCCATGAGTAGCGGGGTGCGTGGGCCCCAGATTCAGAGTAGTCGTCTGTTTAGCCAGCGACTCGTCAGGTAATTTGATATGTTGTTGTTCACTCATTATGAAGATCTGCCAGCGGCAGACTAAATTACTAATCGCTATTCGTTATGATATGTGGCAGTTTTTTCCCCGCCACGACCAAACATTTCATCATCCTTATCAGTACGCTGAGGATCTTCGAGTGTATACTCCTTTCGCATGGGGAAATAATCCATTTCGTCTGCATTGAGAATTCTGCGGAGGTCTGGATGTCCCACAAAGTTTACACCGTAAAAGTCGTACGTTTCACGTTCCATCCAGTTGGCGCCGGGAAACAGTTGAGTCGCCGTAAATACGTCAGGTTTTTCTATCGGAGCATATACTTTAACCCTGATACGTATATTTTCCGGCAGATTGTGCAGATGATAAACTACCGCAATTTCCATGCCTTTCTTTTCAGGATAATGCACTGCTGTCAGGTCTGTCAGAAACCTGAAGGCGAGTTGCTCATCGTCGTATAAATGCTGAAGCACCTTCAAATTCTGATCAAGGGGCGCAGATATGGATAGCATCCCGTAGGACTCTTCAAAAGTTAACTGATCATCGAATTTTTCCGTCAGACGTAGCCTGACTTGTTCATTGGTCATAATAATATCTAAACGTCCGCAGGGTCATAGTGCCATCACCAAAACCACCACTTTATTGAATTCCGTAGGTCTCCAGCAACCCCTTGTACTGTTCGCTGGTTCGCCTACGCAGACTTTCATTTCCGACAAGCTCCTGAAGCTTAAGTATTCCATCAATTATCCCTTCCGGCCGCGGTGGGCAACCTGGTACGTACACATCTACCGGAATTACCTGGTCTATGCCTTGCAGGACCGAATAAGAATCAAATATTCCTCCGCTGCTTGCACAAGCGCCAATAGCAACTACCCAACGAGGTTCCGCCATCTGGACATATACCTGACGGAGAATTGGTCCCAGCTTCTTGGAAATTGTACCGGCGACCAGCAACATATCACATTGCCTGGGCGTAAAACCCATGCGCTCAGAGCCAAATCTTGCTAGGTCATAGTTCGAACCCATGGTGGCCATAAATTCGATTCCACAACATGAAGTAGCAAAGGGCAGGGGCCAAAGTGAATTCTTTCTTGCCAACCCAACTACCTTATCGAATGAAGTAGCGTAAAAGCCCTCGCCGGCATAGCCTTGAGGCAAATCCACCATCTTCACCTTATCATTCGTATTATATTGAACCGGACGAGGCATAATTAACAATTTTGAATTTTGGATGTTGAATTAACTAAGTTCTCCCTCGATGTCTTTACAATAGACGTAACTATTCGAATAATTGCACCTACTTCTTCTATCAAATATGTCAAGTCAAGCTTCGTCAGTCCACTTTCTTGCAGCAACATCAGCCAATACTCAGTTTCTCTGGCTTCCTTTGAAGCAATGCTCATTTTGGAAATAAAGTCAGCCTTACTCTGTGCTGCTTCTGCCTCAACAATATTTGCGCCGATGCTTGTACCTGATCGGAGCAATTGCTTTGACAGAATATATTCCTTTTCCTCATTAAGCGCCTTATATAATTCAATGATCTCCAAGGAAAATTTAAAACTCTTTGCCTTAATAATATTGTCCTTCATACCGCCAAAATTCTCAATTCAACACATTATCATTTCAA
The DNA here is from genome assembly GCA_946886975.1 of uncultured Taibaiella sp. The sequence goes on from CAMPJV010000135.1 coordinate 5,516, forward strand.
CATTCAAATTCTTCATACCCTTTAAACAATCAAATTCTAAAATTCATCATTTTAATCAATCCTCCCATTCCAAAGCACCTTTTTTCAGGATATAGATAAACCCACACAAAAAGAAAGCCACGAACATAACCACGGCAATAAACCCTTCCATGCCTAATTCCCTGAAATTGACTGCATAAGGATAGAAGAAGATCACCTCCACGTCGAATAAGACGAAAAGTATGGCAACAAGAAAGTACTTAATGGCCATTGGCTGTCTTGCATTTCCTACAGAAGGGATGCCGGACTCGAAATTGATCAGCTTGCCCGTGGTTGGTCTTTTAGGGCCCAGCAGATGAGTAGCCGCCAACATGAAAGCCACAAAGCCTATTGCAACCACAAGTTGCAATACTACAGGTAAGTAATCAATTGGTGTATTTGTAGTGACTTCCAACAGTAGAGGACCCATAAGTGTAGCTATGCTCTGGAAAAATAACGCACAAATGTAAGCCTATGGGGGGAAATTACAACATGTCGCTAACATCCGTAATGTGAGCAAATATGCTAAGGCTGTCCGGGCAACCCGGACGCATGACCGGTCCAGGAAGATTTAATTTCACTATCTGATAATCAGGCTTTGTTTCAATACCGGATTACCGCCGGAAGTAAGGCGAAGCAAGTACATCCCTTTTTGAGATATGCCTGTTGAAACAGTCTGTATTGCGCCCGACTTCAACTCCTTTAAATACACTCTTCTGCCCGCGAGATCGTAAATCTCTATCCGCATAACCTGGCTATGGTGCACGTTGCCCAGGTCGAGGGTAAAATTGCCGTCCGAAGGATTGGGGTAGACAGAGATGAGCCCGTCAATCAGAATATTGCTTACTCCAGTAGGCCAGACGTTTAGTTTGACAGTGGCTGAAGTATCGGAACAGTTGGCGGAATTCGTCAGGATAACACGGAAGTTATTATTGTTCAACGTCGTTGGGGGATTGGTAATAGTCAACGTATCTGTGGTGGTGCCGGTAAAAGGCCCAGCGCCAGACAGATCAGTAAAGCCTGTTCCTGCATCCATCTGCCATTGATAACTAACTGTTCCAGGGAGATGCGACACAAAAAACTTTGCAGTATTGGTCTCGACTACCGACAAATTTGACGGCTGGGTGGTAATCTGATTTCCGCAGACGGTAAGTTTTGCGCTAAGAGAAGTATCGGAACAATTGATGTCATTCGTCACTGCTAGCCGAAAATGGCTGTTGTGCAATGTGGCTGTAGGATTACTGATAGTTAAGGTATCAGTGTAAACGCCCGAAAATGGGCCAGCATTTGATAGATTAATATACCCGGCACCCGAATCCATTTGCCACTGAAGGGTAAGAACACCCGGAGTTGCTGCCACAAAGAATTTTGCCTCATTGCTCAAGCCTAATGATGTTGATAAGGGCTGGGCTGTAAATTGGCTGCCACAGCCATTAAAAAGTGTATCAACTTCCGCAGTTGTTATTGCTCTATTATATACTGTTACA
>CAMPJV010000136.1 GCA_946886975.1 uncultured Taibaiella sp.
CAGTAAGGAAGCCCCTCCCCGACCCTGCCCAAAGCGGTGAGAGATCCAGCGCGAGCAAACGGAATCCCTGTTCCGGAGCCCAGCATTGAACTTTCGATACGAAGCATTTTTTACGATGGGACCTTTCGGGGTCCCATTCTTGTTTAGGGATGAGCCTTAAAAGAAGTACCATCCACAAAGAGACTTTCTGGCCTATTCGTTAGCTATCGGTGCATGGAGAATTACCTGGGTTTCAAAAAAGGACCGCTTCTTCTGGCGGGCAGCCGGTTAGTATTACATATGATTTACTACCATCCTGCACATTGTAGTAACATTATTTTAGTACTTTGTGTTGCATAGTACCAAGTAATGTTATAGTTTTGTGCCTGAGTCAGTGATTCAGCAGTAAAAACCAGTAAGAATGAAGATCGAAAACACACAGAGTCAGATGCGGAGGGGGATACTTGAGTTTTGTATCCTTTCCGTAATACGGAGGGGGGAGGCGTACCCCAGTGATATAGTGGAGGAGATGAAATCGTCGAAGTTGCAGGTGCTGGAGGGAACACTATATCCGCTACTTACACGCCTTAAGAATTCGGGTATGCTGACCTATCGATGGGTGGAAAGCAGCTCGGGGCCGCCCCGCAAATACTTCTCTCTGACGGAGCAGGGTACCTCCTTTTACAGAGAACTCGAAGACACCTGGAATGAGCTGGCCTATGCCGTGAACGCACTGAAGGATAAAAAGGAATCACTTCCCCCACTTAACGACACAAACAACTGATAAATGGAAAAGATCATAAACATAAACTTCCAGGGCAGGGTGATTCCCATAGAGGAAACTGCTTACAACCAGCTGAAGCAATATGTGGACAGTCTGCGAAGCTACTTCGCCAATGAAGAGAGCGCAGGAGAGATCATCAGCGATATAGAGAACCGCATAGCCGAGCTGCTGAACGAGCGGCTGAAGCACGGCGCGAGCTGCATAGTGGCAGAAGACCTGAACGCTGTGATCAATAGCATAGGAAGGCTGGAGGACATAGAAGCCGCAGAGGGAGACGAGTACAAAACCCATGCGACAGGTGAATACCCCGGCGGTGGCAAGACTCCTATGAATGGCCGCTTCTACCGAAATGCCGATGACAAGGTAGTGGCGGGTATCTGCAGCAGCATCGCCCTGCGGGTGGGCGTAGATCCCATAATTGTGCGGATACTGTTCGTATTGCTGGGAGGAGCGCTGTTCTGGATATACATACTGCTGTGGATCATTGTGCCGAGCCAGAGCATACGCTACAAGACCGTACGCCGGCTGTATCGCAATCCGGATGATAAATACATTTCGGGAGTGTGCGGGGGACTGGCGGCTTACTTCCACGTGCAAAGCTGGATACCCAGGCTGATCTTTCTGCTGCCGCTTGCCATTGGGCTCACGTCCAAGGGACTCCACTTCTTCTGGTGGGACTGGCCGGGAGTATGGGGGCCAGGGATCTTTGCGGGCTCCTTTGGAGGAACACTATTCATCCTTTACATAGTTCTCTGGATCGCCCTACCCTACGCCAGCTCACCTACGGATAAGATGGAGCTGCGCGGTGAAAAGATAGACATCAACAGCATTAAGGCGGCAACCCAGGCAAGAGTAAGTTCCGGTACCGAAACGCCGGGTTCCAACACGGGGGGACTGGGCAGAGTGATAGCGATCCTGTTCAAGGCATTCTTCCTGTTCCTAGCCGGTATAGTGGCTATCAGCCTGTTCGGCGCACTTACGGGGCTGATGTTTGCGGGTACAGTGGTCATGCCGTTCACCGAATTCCTGTTCGACGGATGGCAGCAATTTACCCTGGCGTGGGCAGGGCTTGCGCTAACGCTTGGCATACCTATGCTGGCATTTATTATATGGATAGTGAGGCGACTTATGGGCGTGCGCTCGAGGCGACACTACCTGGCTTATGTGTTCGCAGGACTATGGCTGGCAGGTGTGGCAGGTACGCTGATAGTAGCGGGAACCATGGCGAGGAACTTCAGCACGAGAGCGGTGGTGGACGATACATTCCCGATACAACAACCCACTGCGGGAACGCTGCACGTGGATGTGAGCAACAGCATTGGCGTGACGAACAACCGACGCTATGCATGGTTTGACGACTGGGATGATGATGACAACCCGTTCCGCTACATTAATGAGGACTCATTATGGCTGAATACGGTGAAGGTGAGTGTGGAGCGCAGCCCTGACTCATTGTTCCACATCTATGAAACGACGGCGAGCCGCGGCAGAAACTCACAGCAGGCAAGAGCGCTGGCCAGCCATGTTGGCTTTAACATCCAGCAATGGGATAGCCTGATTACCCTGCCTAGAGGATTTGCTATAAGCAAGAATGACAAGTTCCGTAACCAGCAGGTGCTGGTGACAATAGAAGTTCCGGTGGGCAAGAAGCTGAAGCTGGACAGGGACATCAATGACTATGAGTGGTTTGATATACAGGTGGGTCGTAAGAGATATAATGTGCGGCATGGGCACAACCGGCGCTACTATGGCAACAGGGACTATATTATGACTACTGACGGACTGGAGCCGGACAGGGATAGCGCTGCGGATGTCCGAACGCAAGATACAGTGAGGGGAATTGAAATCTGATGGTGATTCATTCGGAGCAGGACAAAGAATATCCTAAAGAAGCAGAACGCCAGCGGTCGCTGGCGTTCTGCTTATAATCTGGTCTGTTGTCAAACTAATTATTGTTATCGTCGTCTACGACGTCTTTAATCTCACTACCTGCCTTCTTCACCCCTTCCTTGGTGTGATCCCAGGCGCTTTCAAGAGCACGTCCTGTTCTGTCGAAGATATTTCCGGAGTGGTCTACTACTTGCCCATCTTCAAGCTCTATTTCCTTTCCATCGCGAGTGGCCCTGCCATCCCTGTAGACTACTACCCCATTGTCCATTTTCACATCTTCATCAGCATCATTCCAGGCTCCGCCTCTCCATACCTGCACCCGATTTTCCCGGTAAGTGACATCGCCCTCTGAGGGAGCATAATCTGAAACAGTGTTGTCTTCCGGCGAAGTGGTTACCGTAGTGCTGGTAGTGTCCGAGTCGGTCATCGAATCGCCGGCCTGTTCATTACAAGCACCGAGTAGCCCTGCGACGAGTGTAATAAGCATAATCCTTTTCATAAGCAGTTGTTTTGGTTAATTATATGAGAAAAATCTGTGAGGCTTTCGCCCCATCAGCTTCCATGCGGGAGTAGGAGCAACAAATTTGTGCCAAAGGGGCGGCAGAGAAGCAGGGAAATGGGTTGTTGGCAAAGTTTTAGTGTTATATGATTGTTCCCATTTTCCGACTTTAGGAATAATTCTAATTATTAAAACACACAGAAACATGGCTAACAGAAAAGATCCGGATCGACAGAAAGAAAGCTCAACAGCAGTGAGACACGGACTGGAATTAAAACTTCAGGAAACACTATCGGAGTGGAAAGAGCGCCTGGGTGAGAAGAAATTTAATAAGCGCATTAAAAAAGCTGTAAAGGCGTTCGTAAGAGATCTGCCGCTAACAGCCACCAAAAAGGTGAAGCCCGTCCGGAAAACCTTCTCCGAAACCAGCAGAGCCCTCGCAGCCGGACAATAGAATACAGCAACTAACGGGCGCAAGGAGCCATTCCTCTGCCCTGGACCAGCCATGAGAGAGGCGGGGGAAATAGCAGGCAACACCGTTGAACCTTCAGTGGAGATCCGTAGGAAAGCCTTGGTAAAGCCTAGGTAAAGCCTGGGATACTCCTGGGATAAGTCTACGATAAGTCTACACAGCAGCTGCAAAAAGCCGTCATATAGTGCATTTTATGAAGCATTAGCAGGGGTGAATTATGCGTCAGGACAGCATCGTTGTGCGCAGTTGACACGGTGCCGGGCAGCACAGCTGTGCCGCAAACTTTCCCAGAGTCAAGACTGAATAGATAATAAGCCAGGTAGAACTGCCATTCTTTTGCTGCGGTAGTTGAACATGAATCCTGCTAACTTTGCGGCTCAACAACCAACATGATAGAAGCGGGACATTACTATAAGCTGAGGGTGGTGAAACAAGTGGACTTTGGGCTATACCTGGATGCAGAGGGAGAGGAAGTGCTGTTACCGAAGCGCTTTGTGCCAAGCGGAGCTAAGGAAGGAGACGAACTGGAAGTCTTCGTGTATCATGACAACGAGCAACGACTGATAGCAACTACGCAGCGGCCGGTGGCGACAGTAGGCGAAATAGCACTGATGAAGGCCGTGAGTGTGACACAACCGGGTGCCTTCCTGGAATGGGGCATCATGAAGGATGTGTTTCTGCCATTGTCGCAGCAGGCATCAAGAATACATGAAGGGAAATCATACCTCGTGCGCCTCTACATAGACCAACAGACAGGGAGGGTAACAGCAAGTGAAAAGCTGGACCGATACCTGAGCAATGACGAACTGAGCGTGCAGGAGGGAGATGAAGTGGACCTGGTGGTGTGGCAGCAGACAGACATAGGGTATAAAGTAATCATCAATAGCAAGCACACCGGCGTGCTGCACTTCGGTGATGTATTCCGTGACCTGGAGTATGGTGAAAGGCTGAAGGGCTACGTAAAGACCGTGAGAGAGGAGAACAAGATTGACATAGGCATTGGAGAGAAAGGGTATAAGCGAGTGCTGAGCGAGACTGATAAGATATTGCAGTTGCTGGCGGAGAACGATGGGTACCTGCCCTATAGTGATAAATCATCGCCGGAAGATATCTACTCGATGTTCGGCATCAGCAAGAAGACCTTTAAAATGGCGGTTGGGGCACTATATAAAGAAAGGAAGATAGAACTTACCAAAACGGGAATGAAACTATCCGACAGCGGTGAATAAGATTTACTAGCCCGACAGTTCACATATGCCATTAAGCAGAATAAATACGGAAGAATTCCTGGAGCTGGCTTCGGAGCACCCTGTGTTGGATGTGCGGAGTCCGGGAGAGTATGCCCATGCCCATATACCAGGAGCGATTTCGATGCCTCTGTTCTCTGATGAAGAGCGAAAGCTGATAGGCACGAACTATAAACAGGTGAGCCGTGAAGAAGCCATCAAAATAGGGCTGGACTACTTCGGACCCAAGATGAGACAGATGGTGGAATTTGCAGAAAGTCTGTCGAGACCGGGGAAGCAGCAGGGTGAAAAGGACAAGACCCTCCTGATACATTGCTGGCGGGGAGGCATGAGGAGCGGGGCTGTGGCGTGGCTTATGGACCTATATGGCTTTAAAGTCCATCTGCTGGACGGAGGGTACAAGGCGTACCGGAAGTGGGTGCTTTATCAGTTCCTGAAGGACTACAACTTCAGGATAATAGGCGGGTACACCGGATCGGGCAAAACGATTGTGCTGGAAGAGCTGGCAAAGAGAGGACATGCAGTGATAGACCTTGAAGGAATAGCCAACCACAAAGGTTCGGCATTTGGGGGACTGGGTAAATCGGAACAACCCGGCACCGAGATGTTTGAGAACATGCTTGCCCAGGACCTTTACACCTTGACGAAGGAGAGCACTGACGCACCGATATGGGTAGAGGACGAGAGTCAGAGAATCGGCGATCTGAACATGCCGTGGGAGCTTTGGAACAGATTCCGGGAGAAGCCCCTATTCTTTCTGAACGTCCCGTTTGAGAAAAGGCTGGACTATATAGTGAAGGAATACGGCGGCCACACAAGAGAAAGCCTGCTAAACGCTACGGTAAGGATACAGAAGCGGCTTGGCGGACTGGAAACCAAAACCGCAGTGAACTGCCTGCTCGAGAACGATATAAAGGGATGCTTTGACATCTTACTTAAGTATTACGACAAACATTACGGAAAGGCGCTGCACAACAGGCCACAGCTGAAAGACGTGATAAGAGAGATTGACGCCCAGGATGTGAATGCAAAAGAAAATGCCTTAAAACTACTAACCACCATTCATGAACCAGGAACAGCCGCTGCAGCAAGATAGTATAGCACTTACGGAATTCGCCCATGGAGGAGGATGCGGATGCAAGATCGCACCATCTGTATTGCAGGAGATGTTACATACCAGCACGAATCTGCCCATTGATAAAAACCTGCTGGTAGGCAATGACAGCAATGATGACGCTGCTGTTTACCTGCTTAGTGAGGGAATGGCCCTGATCAGCACCACCGACTTCTTTACTCCGATAGTTGATGACGCGTACCTTTTTGGGCGTATTGCAGCTGCTAATGCCATCAGTGATGTTTATGCAATGGGAGGCAATCCTATTATGGCCGTTGCTATACTTGGCTGGCCCATTGAGACTCTGCCTACTTCGCTGGCACAGAAAGTACTGGAAGGAGCTAGGAAGACTTGCGCAGAGGCTAATATTCCATTGGCGGGAGGACATAGTATAGACTCGAAGGAGCCGATATTCGGGCTGGCGGTGAACGGACTCGTGAAGCCAGAGCAACTGAAGAAGAACAATACTGCAGCGGAAGGTGACCTGCTGTTTCTTACTAAAGCAATAGGAACAGGAATACTGTCTACTGCCCAGAAGAGAAAGGTGCTGATGCCGGAGCACTATGAAGAATGGAAGGAGCAACTGGTACAGCTAAATAGCATAGGTAGGTTAATAGGAGAGATGCCAGGCGTAAGTGCCATGACTGATGTTACCGGTTTTGGGTTACTCGGACATTTGTATGAAATGGCGATCGGGAGCGGCTTGTCGGCGGAGCTCTATTACGAAAAGGTTCCGGTGCTGGAATCGGCAAAGGGTTATGCGGCACAGAGGATAACTCCGGATGCTACCTTCAGGAACTGGAATGCTTACAGCAAAGACGTAAAATTTGAGGCTGGGGTAAATGTGATGGAAGCTTTCAATATACTACCGGATCCGCAGACCAATGGCGGCTTGCTGATTGCGGTAAAGGAAGCTGCTGCGGGAGATGTACAGGCGCTTCTAAAGGCGAACGGCTATGAGCGGTTCATAGAACCAGTAGGTAAGTTCACTACACGAGGAGAAAAGAC
>CAMPJV010000137.1 GCA_946886975.1 uncultured Taibaiella sp.
AAGAACCTTGCCTTTTTAAAATACTGATAAACAATACTGCTTACCACTATCATGAAGGTGTCCAATGAAGACACCAAGGCAGCCCCAACGTAGTACAGGATATTTATCCAGTGATTCAATCATTATCTTTTATCTATGCGCCGTATTTTGCTCAGCTTGCTATAGGAAAAGACTCGAGACTATTAGGATCTTCGTACACCACAAAGCGGTAGTCGAGGGCCTATCAAGAGCAGCTCGAGCGGTCTAAACACCTTGCAATAAATATGCTGAACTAATAGCGGCGGAGGACCTGACCGAAAAGCGTTTATCGCCCTGGCCGCAAGGCATGATGCACTGCAGCGCCTTCTATCAAACCGTAAGAATGCACTTCTTATAATGACCCACAAACAAATATGTCCTTTTCTAGTGGCGGGCGGTCTACCTGCTTGTCAGTATCACATCTTTTGATAGAAACGAGCAGATCCTGGGAGTATGACCAGCTCTTTTGTCAAGACGCATTTACACTACGGGCATTTAAAAATAAATATTCGATGTCTTGTTACGGCGCGACAGGATGTGGCGTACCAGGATTGTTTCTTTGGAGGAGAGCCTAGCCGTTAGCCGCTAGTCATTAGCTTTTGGCCGTTGGCTTTTTCAGAATCGCAACGATTAGTTGAAGTTCATTGACATATTGGGGAAAACAGGAAAGGCGAATAGAAAATAGAGCGCTGACACGGAAAGGTGGCGGCGTGGATTGCTTTTATTGCTTCTAAGCATTTAAGGCTTCATATAGCGATACCGTCTCGATGGCTTCTTTTACATCGTGAACCCGAAGGATGTTTGCTCCCTGCTGGAGGGCAATCATGTGGAGCGCCGTGGTGCCGTTAAGGGCGTGCTCAGGATTCACCTTTAGTGTTTTGCAGATCATAGACTTCCGGGAAAGGCCGGCAACTATGGGCCTGCCCAGCATACGGAAAGTGTGGAGACCCCGCAGGAGGGTGAAGTTATGTGCAACGGTCTTGCCGAAGCCAAAGCCGGGGTCGATAATGATATCTGTAATGCCTGATGCGGTACCATGATCGCATACCTGCCGAAGGTAATCGCGGACCTCGTAAACGACATCATCATACTGCGGGTCGACCTGCATGGTGGCGGGGGTGCCCTGCATGTGCATGGCTATGTATGGAACTCTAAGGGCAGCCACGGTGGCGAGCATATCATTATCGAGTGTGCCGCTGCTGACATCATTGACCATGGATGCTCCAGCGGCTATGGCTTCCCTCGCCACGGCAGCATGATAAGTATCGATGGAAAGCCAGGTATCCGGGAATCTCTGATGGATGTCGGCGATAAGGGGAATGACACGGCTAAGCTCCGTCTGCGGATCACTGATGCCTGCACCGGGCCTGGTAGTGGCACCACCAATATCGAGGATGGTGGCTCCGTCGCTAAGCATCCGTTCTGCAGTATGCAATAGTACTCCCGGGGTAGCAAGACTGTCTTTAGTGTAGAAACTGTCGGGAGTAGCGTTGAGAATACCCATTACGACCGGGCGTGATAAGTCCAGCAGACGGCCCTTTGACTGCAGTGTGGTTTGTACGGGTAATAATGTATTTTTGGACATCATCCTTTTACAAAGAAAATGCAGGAGACGCTAAGCAGCAAGAACAAAGAAATGGCCAATACCACAGACCAATATAAAGAAGTTGTAGGAAGATGCATGGACTTGTATGTGAAAAAGGCTAAAGACTACGGTACAAGCTGGAGGGTGCTGCGCCCAATAAGCATAGTAGACCAGATCTACATAAAAGCATGGCGGATACGCCAAATACAGGAAAAGGGCGTGCAAAAAATACAAGACAGCGTAGAAAGTGAGTTTATCGGGATAGTAAATTACGGGATCATAGCGCTGATCCAGATGGTCATACCACCCAATAGCGAAACAGACCTGAGCACTGATGAGGCCAAGGACTGGTATGAGCGTGAAGCTGGCAAGGTGGAGGAGCTGATGCTGCAGAAGAACCATGATTATGGCGAGGCATGGAGGGATATGAGTCAGCAGAGTTTCGTGGACCTGATACTAGTGAAGCTGTTGCGCATAAAACAGATACTCGCGAACGATGGCAAGGTGAGCGTGAGCGAGGGAATGGATGCGAACTTCGCGGATATAGTGAACTATGGGATATTTGCTTTGATTAAATTAGTAGATAGTAGGGAGTAGATAGCAGTTAGTAGGGAGTGATACTAGGAAGCGGTAAGCTTGGGATATAGAAACTTTTATTTAGGATTTATTTAAACCATTTGATAATGAAGTATGTTCTTTGGCTGTTCAGGATAGTTGTTGGGGTGTTGTTTATCTTTTCGGGATTGATAAAGGCTAATGATCCTTCGGGGCTTAGCTATAAGATGAATGAGTTCTTCGAGGTATGGCATATGTACTGGGCCATGCCCTACTCTCTTGCGCTCTCGATAGCTATGATAGGTTTCGAGATCATCGCTGGTGTCGGCGTTTTGATTGGTGCCGCCTTCAGGGTTTTCTCGTTCCTGCTGCTGCTGCTCACGGCTTTCTTTACATTCCTGACCGCCTATGTGTACCTGACAGACAAGATAAAAGAGTGCGGCTGCTTTGGAGATTGTATCAAGATAAGCAATGCCGAAACGTTCTGGAAAGATGTGGTGCTGCTGATACTTGTGCTCATATTGTTTGCTTTCCGCAAGCGGATACAGCCATTGTTCGGCGGATATGTTACGTCAGCCATTATGATCCTGACGGCGTTCTTCGCTTTTGGCGTTCAGTGGTATGTGCTGGAGCACCTTCCGTTCTATGATTGCCTGCCCTATAAACAAGGAGCCAATGTGTGGCAGAAGATGCAGGTGCCTCCGGGATCTGTACCAGACCAGTACGAGTCGGTAATGATCTATGAGAAGGATGGCAAGCAACAAGAGTTTACTATGGAAAACTATCCGTGGCAGGACACCACGTGGAAGTTTGTGGACAGGAAGGACAAGCTGGTGAAGAAAGGTAATGCAGACCCTGAAATCAAAGACTTTACCATAACCGATGCCGGAGGTACCGACCATGCGCAGGAGATACTGGCCACTAAAGGCTATACTTTCTTCCTCTTCGTGAGAGACCCTGAAAAGGCGAGAAAGGACAACTTCGACAACCTGCGGAACCTAATGGCAAAGGCTAATCAGCTTAATATCCCATTCTATGTATTGAGTTCAGGTAGCCAGGAGTCTACTGAGGCCTTCGCGGCAGCGAATAGGCTGCAAGGTGCTGAATACATGGTTCTTGACGCTACTGTGAGCAAGACGGCTATGAGAAGTAATCCGGGGCTGATGCTGCTGAAGGACGGTGTCATCCAGGAAAAGTGGAGCTTCAGGGATTATCCTAAGGACATAACACTGGATGGCGAACAACTGAAAATAGTACAATAGTGTTGCGATTCCTGGCGGGACGGTTGAGGTATAGTTTGCTGGTCTTGCTGGGAGTGGTGACCCTGGTGTTCTTCCTCTTCAACGTACTGCCGGGAGACCCTGCGCGGCTAACAATGGGGCAGAGAAGTGATCTTGCCACACTGGAAAATGTTCGCAGGGAAATGAACCTGGACAAGCCGCTGGTGACAAGGTATTTCCTATTCCTGAACGATCTCTCTCCCATAAGCCTGTATAAGGCCGACAGCGCCAACAAGGCCAAATACAGTTTCGTGAGGCTGATTCCGCTGCCGAAGGACAGGTGGGTAGTTGCGAAGACGCCATACCTTGGGAGATCCTACAGAACTAAAAGGGAGGTGGCGACAGTTCTCAGCGAGGCACTGCCAGGGACCATAGTCCTCGCACTGTCTGCAATGATCATAGCAACGATACTCGGGATACTGCTTGGAATTATTGCGGCGCTTAAGAAGGGGACGTGGATGGACACTTCGGCCATAGCCGCGAGTGTCGCAGGAATATCCTTACCCTCCTTCTTTGCGGGTTTACTGATCGCGTACCTGTTTGGCTACCTTCTTCACAACTATACCGGGCTGAACATGACGGGCAGTCTTTGGGAGTATGATGCATTTAAAGGCAGAAGGCTTGCATTACAAAACCTCGTGCTTCCGGCAATCGCCCTTGGAATCCGGCCGCTTGCAATCATCACCCAGCTAACGAGGAGCTCATTGCTTGATGTGCTGTCGCAGGACTATATCAGGACTGCCTATGCGAAGGGACTTTCCACAAGAAAGGTGGTATTCAGGCATGCACTGCCGAACGCTCTAAACCCCGTGATAACCGCCATTTCCGGCTGGCTTGCTGAATTGCTGGCGGGGTCTTTCTTCGTGGAATATATCTTTGGCTGGAAAGGCGTAGGGAAAATAACCGTAGACGCCCTTGACAAGTTCGATTTTCCGATAGTAATGGGTTCTGTGCTACTGACCGCGTTTATTTTCATCATCATCAACCTGCTGACTGACATGCTGTACGGCTGGCTGGACCCCAGAGTGAGGCTACAATAACGTGTATAGCTACGAGGGTTGTAGACCACACCTGATATTATACCCCTGAAAAATCAAAGAAGGCAACACCTTCAGCGCTGCCTTCTTTTTATACAGGTTTTCATATTTGGTAAAGCCGGCGTTCGCTATAAATCATCTGTCCTTCATTCGTTATTCTGCCGGGGCCCATTATCCAACCCTACAGTTGTATTGCAAGCAATACTATGCCAAGGGAGGAGCAGTTACTGTTAAAAGAACGCTGACTGACAGCAGCCTTCACATTAAACCTCATAAGGTCTGACGGATACCTGACATGACCAACGACCTTTTTAGATAACGCATTTTACCGTAGGTTTGCAATCCATTTCGCAGTACAGCTAATGGTTTATCCACAAAATAAACATACCTCGAATGAAGATTTTAGTTTGTATCAGTCAGGTACCGGACACTACAACAAAGATTGCTTTCAGCGATAACAACACTAAGTTTAACACCCAGGGAGTGACCATGGTCATCAACCCATATGATGAGTGGTACGCATTAGTAAGGGCATTAGAGCTGAAGGAAGGCGGCGCTGCAACCGCAGTGAACCTTGTAACAGTAGGAAAGGCGGACGCTGAGCCGGTTATCCGTAAGGCATTGGCTTTAGGCGGAGATGAGGCGATAAGAATAGATACGGATAGCAACGATCCATATGTAGTGGCCGCACAGATAGCCGCATATGCAAAGGCAGAAAGCTATGATCTGATACTCTGCGGTAAAGAGAGCATTGACTACAATAACGGTGTTGTTGGCGCTATGCTGGCTGAACTACTGGACATGGATTACATAGGCTTTGCCAACAAAATGGAAATAAGCGGCAACACAGCTACGGTAACCCGGGAGATAGAAGGCGGTGAAGAAGTGGACACCTGCAACCTACCGTTAGTGGTAAGCTGCCAGAAAGGAATGGCTGAAGCCCGCATACCTAATATGAGAGGTATTATGGCTGCCAGGACCAAGCCTTTAAAGGTCGTGCCTCCCGCGGCAGTTGACGCTTTGAGCGAGATCGTATCTTACGATTTGCCGCCAGCCAAGACAGGCGTAAAGATGTTCAGCTCTGAGCAGGTGGACGACCTGGTAAATGCGCTTCATAGTGAGGCTAAGGTGATATAGATGTCTCTATGACAAAAGAACTAATCAGTTAACTCTTAACAATCATTACAAATGTCTGTACTAGTATTAGCAGAACATACACAAGGCGTCTTTAAGAAAAAGACATTTGAAGCAATACAATATGGAGCGGCCATTGCCCAGAGCATGGGAACGACTACTACCGCCCTGGTACTGGGTACTGTAGATGAAGGCTTGCTGACACAGTTGGGTTCTTATGGCGCGCAGAAGGTGTTGCATGTGACCGACGCAAGACTGGATAACCTTAGTGCGAGGGCATATACCAGAGCACTGGCAGTGGCTGCAGAGAAGGAAGGCTCAAAAGTGATCGTAGCGTTGCATGATGTAACAGGTAAAGCGGTTGCACCGAGATTGGCCGCGCGGCTGAGTGCGGGTATGGTGGCAGGGGCCATCTCCTACCCTGATGTCGCAAATGGATTCCAAATTAAGAAAGCAGTATTTGCTGGTAAAGGATTCGCATATGTAAGTATTCGCAGCGACGTTAAGGTGGTGACGCTAATGCCAAACAGTTTCCCGGTGAAGAAAGGGGAAGGTGCCGCATCAGTGGAAAAGCTGGAAGTAAGCTTCGATGAAAAAGACTTTGGCGTACAAGTGAAAGAGGTAAACAAAGTTACAGGGAGCGTGCCACTCGCTGAGGCCGAACTGGTCGTTTCCGGAGGGAGAGGATTAAAGGGTCCTGAGAACTGGCATATACTTGAAGATCTCGCTTCTGCTTTCGGAGCGGCATTAGCATGTTCACGTCCGGTAGCTGATAGTCACTGGCGCCCCCATCATGAGCACGTTGGCCAGACAGGTGGTACCATCCGTCCAAACCTCTACGTAGCAGTCGGTATCTCAGGTGCGATCCAGCACCTTGCAGGAGTAAACGGCTCTAAAATAATTGTGGTAATCAATAAAGACCCTGAGGCGCCTTTCTTCAAAGCCGCTGATTATGGGATAGTTGGGGATGCACTTGAGGTATTGCCCAAGCTAACAGCAGCCGTAAAGAAATTCAGGGAGACACAGCACTAATACTATACAAAGGCAGTTATAAAGAAGGTGGCTTACTGCCACCTTCTTTTTTTGAGGTTACTACTGAAAGGGACAAGCAAAAAAGAGAGGGCTGCATATGCAGCCCTCTCTTATCATTATAAATGCTCAACTATTTCTTATTAACCTTAATAGTTTGAGTATGATTGTTGTCCGAGTATGTAAGCAGGTACATCCCCTGAGCCCTTCCGCTCAGATTGATGGTGGCACTGTTATTAACTACTGAACACAGTTTGACAAGCTGTCCTG
>CAMPJV010000138.1 GCA_946886975.1 uncultured Taibaiella sp.
GCCACTAATACAGCTCACCGCGTTACGATATATGGCATGACACAGATCGTCGGTGTAGCCCTCTATTCCGGTACCATCGGTAGCCTCACCCAGGTTACAGGTGCATGTGCCGCAAGCACTATCGCTACCACTGCTACTAATCTCTATGCTACTGGCCTCACCATTGGAACCGTGTATTACGCACGCGTATATACCACAGTTCCTACAGCAGGTACTCCATCCAACTTCACCATCTGCGTAGGCACACTCTCTGTCACACCTCCTATAAACGATCCTTGCACAAACGCCATAGATATTACCAGTTCAATGGTTACACCTGGCACCATGGCTGCAGCCACGCAGACCCTCGCTCCCTGCGATGCAACAGTATCAGCTACAGATGTATGGTACTCCTTCACAACAGGTAACGCTGCCGGCAGTGTCACAGTCTCAGCCGTCACCACCTATGCAGATATCGTTATGCAGGCATTCAGCGGCACATGCGGTGCCCTCACCGGCATCATCCCCACAGCGTCTACCACCGCCAACGGCTCATGTATAGACGGTCCCGCAATCGGCACTGAGTTTGGCACATACACCGTCGCACCCAATACCACCTATTACGTCAGGATATACGGATATGGTATGGACCAGGGCACATTTACTATTCAGGCCGTAGGCACGCCATTGTCCATAAAGCTCGGGGAAATCACCGCCACTAACATCGGCACCCGCAACCGGATAGACTGGTTCACCGGCACCGAAGCTGCCAACGATAAATTTGAACTTGAAGCAGGTACAGACGGCAAGACCTTTAGACGAATAGCTACATTGAATGCAATAGGACAACCATCCAGCTATAGCTATTGGGATGAGTCTCCGGTCCCTGGTATCAACTACTATCGTCTGAAGATAATCGACGCAGCAGGTGCATTCACCTATTCAGAAATAGTTACTGCTACAGTAATACCGAACGGCATTTTCTCAATGCAGGCTTACCCTAATCCCGTCACTTCGCTGCTCACAATAAACATCCACGGCGCTGTAGGGCCAAACGCCACCTTGGAGATAGCTGACCTGACTGGGAAAGTAGTTATGATGATGGAAGCTGCAAACACCACTGAAATAAACATGGTAAGCATGGCAGCCGGTATATATCTGATTAAGTACACCGATGCCAATAGCACCCACACAATTAAAGTAAACAAGCAATAGCATTGGTAAAATGAAAGAGGCTAACCTATTTGGTTAGCCTCTTTCTCTATAGTTGTTCTGAATTGATTGCCACCATGGGCGTGCCTCGCGCTAAAAATCTTAGTTCAAACCAGCAATCTATATATCCGAAATCCCCTTATTGATATATGCAGGGCACTTATACACCTTTAGCTGGAAAGACAGGTGAAAAAGGAACATCATATACTGGTCCTTAGTGCTGGAATTACCCCTTTGCTTGCCGGCTCTGCCTAACGGATTCTGCGCATCTATTTCAACAGATCTGTCCTGCAGCACAAAGCTCGGGTTGGGGTTCTGAGGGTCGGGGTTTGGAAACTTATCACCGCCTATATACGAAGTGCTTACGTCATCCAGGTAGTCTGTTGTCGTAAGCCTGTCCGCTATCTCAAATCCAAAGTTCAGGCCTGGCCTTATCCAATACTTAAAGCCCACACCGATAGGGAAACACATGCTGAACTTGCTATACTTCCGCTCGTCAAATCCTGCGTACTGACCTTCAGTCCCCACAGGCCTTAGATAGTAGCGCCTGTCATCGAACGTAGTGAACGGGTTGTAGTAAAAAACACCTATACCCCCTGTAAGATACGGCGTCCAGCGGTTACCAATTTCACCAGTTGAGAAGCGGAAGAAGTTAAATTCAGCCTGTATTGCCGCCTCAAACACATCGCTCTGAAAGTTTAGGTTGCGCCTTACGTTGTAAGGATTCTGAGACAGCTTGTCATTATAGCCGACCCTGGTATAGTTCACGACTCCTTTTAGCGCGATGAACGGGTTCAGGTGCAGCCTGGCAAAACCACCTACAGCGGGCCTAATAAACTTAAAACCGTATTCATCATTAAGGTCACCAAAGTACTGTGATGCGCCTGCCGACACACCGTATTCCGAACCACTGTAATAAGTTTGAGCTATTCCCTGCACTGATATAAGCACCAAAGCAGAGATACATGCAAGTTTTCTAAGCATAACCTGAATAAGGTATAACTACAAATGTACTTTTTTATTGCAAAGATTGGAGGAGGCAGATAGTACGCTATACCGGCCAGGTTAATTCCTCCTGTCAATACCCCAGTAAAGCTTCTGCCTAATCGTATTCAGGAAGTTATGTTCGTCAGGTCGTACCAGCGAAATAGTGAAGTTCTCCCGCTTCACTGCCAGTTGTACCGAGCTGGTTATGGCTTCTGTGCGCGCGTCCAGTGTGCAGAGGTACTGCTCAGCACGTCCCTCCACCTCAAAGGAAATGACATTGTCATCCGGCACTACTATCGAGCGGGTATTAAGATTGTGTGGCGCAACAGGAGTAATGACAAAGCTGGACGTCTGCGGAAACACAACAGGCCCCCCACAGCTTAATGAGTATCCAGTAGAGCCCGTAGGCGTAGCTACAATGAGCCCGTCTGCCCAATACGTATTCAGGAACTCCCCATTCAGATAGGTATGTATCTTGATCATGGACGAAGAGTCTTTCCTGTGCAGGGTAAACTCATTCAGGGCAAAGGGAGACCCATCAAACAATGGCACGCTGCTGTCCAGGTGAAGCAAAGTCCTTTTCTCCAGTGTGTAAGAACCCCTCACAAGTGAAAGGATAGCTGCTTCAATTTCCTCTTCAGGTATAGCCGCCAGGAAGCCTAACCTGCCCAGGTTAATGCCAATGATAGGTATGTTTGAGTTGCCTATATAGGTAATAGTATCCAGCAGAGTACCATCACCGCCAAGGCTGAACAACATATCAGTCCCTGGTGGAAGGTCCCTTTTCCCTGTAAATAATCTCGGACTATAGGCGAATGGAAGGTGTGAATTTATCCTTTCATAGAAGTCCTTAAAAAAGATCATCTGGATATTATGATCATGTAGCTTCTGAAGAATATGCTGCAGCAGAGGAATATTCTCTTCAGTAAAACTTCGGTTATATATAGCTACAAGCATAATCCTTTATTTACCAGTCACCACCTCCTCAACTCCTCAACTATTCCGAGTTAAAATGTAAAAATAGCCCTTTTTGCCCCAAGTGGTTCCATGCATATTCCAACCTTATCTTGATGTCATACGCGGTGAATATATCCACCCCCACACCTGCCGAGTAAAGCATTCTGTTGTTCAGAAAGCTGTTACCTGCAAACTCATTGGTCACGTATCCCGCATCCGCAAATACCTTAGGATAGATCCTTATTGGTATCGCAGAAAGATATTTGATAGGTATTCTCTTGATAGTCTTATTCAGGAGTTCTCTCTTAAAGTTCAATCTCATCAACCCGAAGTGTGATCCGTCGATCACATAGTACTCATAGCCTCTCACATAGTCATACTTGGTACCAAGGGCTGTCTGGAGCGCATAGGGTTGCTTTGCTGGCCCGGACAGCCTTCCCCGGAACGTGGTCGATATATACCACTTAGTCCAGGGATTAAAATACTTGCCCACTTCCAGAGTGCCGATAAATTGCTTGTCCATTCCCTCGATGCCGATTCTGCTTATTAACTGAGCGATCACCTTGGCGCCCTTCAGCGGATAGTTCCAGTTGTCCGTCTTGTTGATTTCCATCCTGTACCCCAGTTCCAGCATTCGTAGTTCACTGCTCCCTCCCGTGTAATAGTCATTGTTCAGTTTGGAGATGGTGTCGGATATGCCGGACGACTTATACCCCAGCCTTACAATATGCCGGGTGGCGTATCGCGGCCTGTAGCTATAGTAAATCGCCGCCTCGTAACCCTTCAGGATATAATTGTCACTTACACGGATAAATCGAAGCTTGTTGCTGTCGGTAGTATAATACGTCTCCTGGCTTTCTGCAAACCCTAATGAGAAACCTACCCCGTGCTTCTTGTTTTTGTCTATATATGGCTTGGCGTAGTCAATATATATTTTCTTGGTATACCCCACTTGTGCGGTGAGACTCAGGTTCTCCAGGTTCCCCCTGAAGTTCTTATTTCTCAGGGTAACACCTATTATCGTTCTCCTGATGTCTCGGTTTTGCTCTGTCCACCATACATTGAAGTTCCGATCTGCTAGTTGAAACACAAGTTCTGGTATAATGTACCATCGCTCTTTTACATAGATGTTCCAGCCAATATGTGTGCTGCTTATCGTATCTACTCTCAAGTTTATTTCAGTAAACAGGCCCACCGTTGCGAGCCTCTGCCGGCAAACTTCTACATAAAACCCAATTGAATCTGTTGGAATACTTTGGCCTTCCTGCACGTTGATTTCCCGCAGTATTATTTCTCTCCGCGTTTTCTTATTTCCTGTTATTTCTATATGATCAACTATAACCGATTCCTTCAGGCCAAAGGCAAGGGAGTCAGTTTGCACCTGCCGCTGGCCAAACGCCGGACAGCTGAAGAAAAGAGGCAGCAGGAGCAAAAAATATCTCATGTATTCGGCCTGCAAGATAGTCTTTGAAACCCTATCTAAGCAAACCTTTCGCCCGAAAATGCCGTCTGTTTATTTGGAAACGGGCCCGGTTTTTCGTATCTTTAAAGGAGTTTCCAGCCTTATTTATGAGTAGAGTTTATGCCCTGGCCTCAGGCCTGTTTATGATCTTTTGTTTCACTCTGTCGTGTAAGCATGAAAGCGGCCAGGTAGCTACTCCAGCAGTCAGTACCTATCCCGAGGCAGTCGCAAAGATCATAGAAACTCGCTGTGCGGTGGCCGGCTGTCACAACCAGGCTAGCTATGAAAATGCAGGCGGCCTGTTACTGGATACCTGGGAACATATGTTCATGGGCGGCAATAATGGTTCAGTGATGATACCTTATAGTCCCGCCTATAGCTCACTTCTCTACTTCATCAATACACACTCCGACCTTGGCCCGGTTGCTTTACCTACAATGCCGCTCAATAGCGCAGCCTTAACCCGTGATGAGTATCTGGTCATTTACAACTGGCTCCAATCCGGCGCTCCTGATGTAAACGGCAAGATTCCCTTTACCGATAATCCGCTGACAAGACAAAAGATCTACGTCACCATGCAGTCCTGCGACCTTGTTGCAGTGATAGATGCGGAGAGCAGGGTAGTAATGCGGTATATTCCGGTAGGGAAAGCCC
Organism: uncultured Taibaiella sp.; assembly: GCA_946886975.1. The sequence goes on from CAMPJV010000138.1 coordinate 5,252, forward strand.
CACAAATTGAAAGCCCCCATTGCGTTAGGATAAGCAAAGATGGAAGGTATGCCTATGTAAGCTTCCTCGGTGGTGAGTATATCCAGAAGATAGACGTCGCTGCTGATACGGTACTGCCCGAAGCTGCAAACGTTGGTATCGGTTCCTGGAATGTATTGCACCTTTCCGATGACGGTTCCCAGCTAATTGTGAGCGATTGGCAGGACATGGGTAAGGTTACCATTGTCAATACTGCTGACATGAGTCTGCAGGACCCCTTAGGAGGTGTTTTTCTTAAGCCCCATGGTATTGCGAGCAATGCGTCCTTTACCACATTTTACGTCACATCAGAAGCTGAGAACTTTATATACAAATTCAACACATTCTCCGGGATGTTCAAGAAGGTTAAGATTGACAATGGCCTGTCTACAAGAAGAGGTGTCCATGAAATCAAGATGACGCCGGACTATTCGAAGTACTTTATTACTTGCCAGGATTCCAATGAGGTACGGGTGCTGGATGCAAACTGGGATACACTCATCGCGGTAATCCCTGTTGGCAAACATCCGCAGGAATTAGCCATTAGCGCTACACGACCATACATCTTTGTTACATGTATGGAGGACAATTCCTCGTTCCCGGGCTATAAAGGCTCAGTCTACGCCATCAACTACAACACCTATGAAGCTACAAGGATCGAAGGGCCCTTCTATCAACCGCATGCCATCACCGTTGACGATCAGAAAGGGGTGTTTTACGTAGTCAGCCGCAATGCAAATCCCGACGGTCCCGCACCTCACCATAGTGCCTCATGCGGTGGGCGAAATGGCTATTACCATGTCTATGACCTTGCCACCTTCAAAAGACTTCCAAAGCGGTACGAGGTAGGAGCAGAGCCCTATTCTGCAGATACAAGGTTTAAGTAGCAGTAAAAGGATAGTTCTTATCTTTCCGTCCGCAACCTTCATATATGCTCACTGTCTCTATTCACGGAATTCAGCTTCACGCTTATGTTGGATTGTATCCTGAAGAGAAGGTCGCTGGGAATATTTTCGAGATAGATGTTGATGTGGTAGTAAGAACTGATGAAGCTGAGGCTTTCCCCTTCATTGATTACTCTGTCATCCATCAGATAGTCTCAGACATATTCACCCAGCCCGGAGATCTTCTCGAAAGTTATGTGAAAGAGATACATACCTCTCTAAAGGAAACCTTTCCAGACACAGAAAGAATAAAGGTGGCAGTAAGAAAGTTACAGCCACCTTTAGGAGGAGATGTGCGCTATGCGCAAGTATGTTATGAGGCCTAAGCTAACAGCTTCTCAATAGCTGTATCATAAGCTTTCTTCCAGTCTTTAATATGTCCCCAGTCACTTCCATCAATATAGAGATGTCCATTACCTTTTACCTGTCCAAGCTTAGTAAACGGCTGTCCACCTAACGCCGCTTCAAAAGCCTGCTGCTGCTCTGAACGAACACTCACTACCACCCGGCTCTGTGCTTCACCGAAAAGATATGCATCCTTCCGCATGCTATTGTCAGTAGCTATTTCAAAGCCCATGTTACCATGCATACTGCTTTCTACAAGTGTCACAAACAATCCTCCTTCAGACGTATCATGCGCACAGACAATCAGAT
>CAMPJV010000139.1 GCA_946886975.1 uncultured Taibaiella sp.
GGAAACATAGTCTTCATTTACTCTGGATATAAAAGTAAGGAAGGTAGGCTCCGACAGGAGTTTCCCCGTGAGTGGGAAATAGGCCATGTGTGATAAGTTTAAAGGTCAAAAGTATAAAGAGAATGTTGTTCTTCTTAGGCCACAGGCATCTTTATTTTCCCTGGCAGCCCCGGAAGTCGCGTAACGGTTGGGTTCCACACTTCAGGCTTTGCGGTATAGTTTTTAAACTGTAAGGGCAAAAACTATGTCTCGTTATATCATTCTCGTCCTTCTGTTTGCCTGTTCATGCAAGAATAACCCTGATGAGCAAGCGCAGGCCCCCGTTGCGAAAGATACGATCGGAGGAGTCGAGAATCGAAAAGACTCCCTGTTGGTGCAGAAGAATGACTATTCAGTAGTAGCCAACGGTGTAAGGATATCTCTCAAAGATCGGGAGATGTATGTAGATCTGAATAGCATACTCGGCTCGCCGAAGTCGGTGTTAACCAAGGTGTTGGCTGAAGGCGCCGACACTCATATGGGGGCAGCCGTAAAGACAATGGATTACAATGGTTTGCAACTGGAGTTGTACGTCCCAAATGGAAGAGATAGCGGGTGGATAATGAACATGAAGCTTACCTCGGACAAGTACTTTACAGAACGGGGAGCACGGGTAGGGGATAGCGCGCAACGGGTAAAGAGTTTGTATCCCGAAGGAAGTAAATTCCCCGATGGCAGAAACGATCCGCTAAACTACTCCTGGTATATAAGTGATGAAAGTCATCTCTTTACACTCAAATTCGATATAGAGCAGGAACTGGTAAAGCAAATACTCATCTATTATGAAGTGCCCTAAGGCTCCTTCTTCATAAAGTCAAAAGCTCCTTTTCTTAGATTGATATTATACTCCAGGTAGGCCTTCAGACAGGCCAGAAAGTTCGCCCATCCCTCGGTATTCTGCCTTAGCCATTTCAATCCCGCTTCATTATTTTCCATAGTTCCTTCAGTCACCTGAACTAATGTGGCATTACCCTTATTAGTGAGGGTGATCTCTACTTTCAGCATCTCATCGTTTTCTCCACCCCATTCAAAGGAGACAAGTTCGTTTGGTTTCACCGAAAGGACCTTTACAGGCACTTTGACATCAAACTCAGGAAACTTCCAGACGAGTTCCTTGCCGTCTTCCATCCTGCCGGAACCTTCACCAATAAAGTAACCTGACATCTTCACCGGATCTACAATTGCTTCATACACCTCGTGTGGAAGTTTTGAAATCTGTATAGCGGCGCTCGCTACTAACTTATCCATCATTATTATTTTGAAAGATTGAACTTCCTGCAAAGTTAGGGGATAAGTGAACCGTTGTAGCAATAGGTGACAATTGAAAAGCTATGTCTCAAAGCCTCACTTGAAGGACTATATGACACTAAGTACCAACTGATCAATATTGAGGATATCCGCCACTAAAGCCCTGGCAGGCACCGGTTATCCTACTGTGTTCAGGAAGTGCTTATTAGTGTACATCCCGGCATCTCCCAAGAAATGTTTAAATTAACACTGTGAAGGCCTGGTTTTGATGTTTAGAATATTTAACCAATTAGAAAGTAGTCCAATGAAAAACTTCGTAGCACTTGTAATCTTCATCTTTTCTTCTTCCTTGTTGTATGCACAAGCCCCTTCGATAAAATGGCAAAAGGCGTTAGGAGGGACTTCTTTTGACGTCTCCTATGGCATCATTCAGAGCGCTGACAGTAATTTCGTAATGATTGGTACAGTTCAGTCGAACGATGGTGACGTTTCCGGTAATATGGGTCTATACGACATATGGGTAGTAAAACTGTCAAAGACGGGAACCATCATCTGGCAGAAGACATATGGGGGTACCGGGAGTGATTACGGGGCGAGCATTTCGCAAACCAATGATGGCGGTTACGTGATAGCTGGCTACACCAATTCGGCCGATGGAGATGTTACCGGACAGCACGGAAAGGTAGATGGATGGGTAGTGAAGATTTCAGACACTGGTGCCTTACAATGGCAAAGAGCCCTCGGGGGCAGTGAATTTGATGCGGTTTTGAGTGCGAAGCAAACCGCTGATAGTGGCTATATCATCGCCGGGTGGAGCGGATCAACAAATGGGGACCTTACCACTAACATGGGTAGCGAGGACTGTTGGGTAGTGAAGCTGACACCGACCGGCGCAATTTCATGGATGCATTCGATGGGTGGTAGCGCTGAAGATCATGCGTCCTCGGCAATGCAGACATCTGACGGCGGGTACATAGTGGCAGGCACAGTGAAGTCCATGGACTTTGACATTAAGGGCAACCATGGAGCTTCGGACTACATCCTTTACAAATTGTCCTCGACTGGAAACCTGCAATGGCAAGAGTGTTATGGAGGTACGGGTATTGAAGCCTGTGGTGAGCACGGGTATGCTGGTGCGGTAAAGCAAACAGCGGATGGAGGATATGTACTTTCGGGCTGGAGTAATTCTAATGATGGAAATGTTACAGGAAACCATGGAAATTATGATGCCTGGATCATAAAGGTGGACGACACTGGTGCGCTAAAGTGGCAGAAGTCGCTTGGCGGCGGAGGTGATGATGAGGCCAACTATGTTTCTATTGCACCGGATGGAGGTATTATCATAGCTGCTCTTAGCGATTCTATCAGCGGACAGGTTACTGGTGTGCACGGCTTACACGATTTCTGGCTGCTCAAGCTCGACTCTACGGGAACAATGCTCTGGCAACAGTGCTACGGCGGAACCGACAAGGAAATAGCTTTCCAGATGGAACAAACTTTTGACGGCAATTATATAGCGTCCGGTTATACTAAATCCACCGGTGGTCAGGTAAGCGGGCAGCATGGAGATTTTGATGCGTGGGTAGTTTATCTGGAGGATCCTATGGAGCTCACGCATCTTGAAAGGCCTGCAAGGGTTGGCATTTTCCCTAACCCGGCGACTGGATTGATAAGACTGACCAATGTTCCAATGCTTTCACAGGTAAGGATATTTAATACCCAGGGCCAGGTGGTAACGGAAACGTTCCAAACTGAGAGCATCTCTGTGGAGGACTTTTCTGCAGGGCTGTACTATATCTGTGTTTATGACGGCAAGGGTGCACTGGTGGCGAGAGAAAAGCTGGTGAAGATGTAAGATTAATTTATTCGATTTCAGGGACGGCCATCGCCGTCCTTTTTTATGTCTTTTCGCGGAGGGACTTTCTGTGCAATTCTGGCTAATTCTACAGAGAAAGCTGGCATACATCCCATTTGTTTTGTAACTTTTTCGGCTTCCAAGCGATACATACACACACATTATCAGACAATGCAACTAATCATCAGTAAACTAAATAAGCAGTATGGCAATGGGGTACATGCCCTGAATGATGTAAGTCTTACGATTCCAACCGGCATGTTTGGGCTGCTTGGTCCTAACGGTGCAGGCAAGTCATCACTTATGCGCACCCTGGCTACGCTGCAGGACGTGGATAGCGGATCTGTCATCATGGGGGATATAGACGTACTGAAGGAAAAGGAAAAGGTACGGAAGGTGCTCGGCTACCTGCCACAGGAGTTTGGTGTTTATCCACGCACATCTGCAGTAGACCTGCTGGAATACCTGGCCGTGATAAAGGGTTTCAACAATGCTGCAGAAAGAAAAGAGATGGTCCTGGCACTGCTGCAGAAGGTGAACCTGTACGAACACAGGAAAAAGTCTGTGAGCTCTTTTAGCGGGGGTATGCGTCAACGATTTGGGGTGGCCCAATGCCTTATAGGCAGTCCAAGGCTGGTAATAGTGGATGAGCCAACTGCGGGTCTCGATCCTGGTGAACGGAACAGGTTCTATAACATATTAAGTGAGATAGGGGAGAATGTGATCGTTATCCTGTCTACGCACATTGTTCAGGACGTGAGGGAGCTTTGCACCAACATGGCTATTATGAACAATGGTAGGGTGCTTTTCAGTGGGAGCACTGATGATGCTCTTGCGGAGATAAGAGGAAAGGTGTGGGAGAAGAGGATAGTAAAGGAGGAACTCCCTCAGTATCAGAAGAACTATAGCGTGATCTCCAATAAGCTGGTCAGCGGAAAGCCGCTCATTCATGTATTTTCCGAGCCAATGCTCAATAACGGATTCGCGCCTGCAGAGGAGAACCTGGAGGATGTGTTCTTCGCTAAACTTCACGAACTTATTTAGCCCTTAACTATGTGGAAGTTTATAACGTACGAATGGAGGTATTGGCTGAAGGCCCCAATGACCTGGATACTCCTGGGGGTGAATGCCTTGCTGGTATTTGGTGCTGTTTCTTCTGATGAAGTACAGATTGGCGGCGGAGTAGGTAGTGTGCACAAGAATGCCCCTTATGTCATTCAGCAATATTATGGGATGATGTCTCTGATATGTTTGTTGATGACTACCGCATTTATGAACGCTACTGCTAACAGGGACTTTCAGTATAACATGTACCAGCTGATCTTTTCTTCACCTGTGAAGAAGAGTCATTACTTCTTCGGGAAGTTTATTGGTGCTGTGACGGTTGCCATGATCCCTATCCTCGGGGTGTCGTTAGGGAGTCTGATAGGCCCCCTGATGCCATGGACGGAAGCAGAGCGATATGGACCGGTGATATGGTCGGGCCATCTGAGTGGTCTTCTTACTTTCGGGATACCTAACATCTTTATTACGGGGGTGTTATTGTTCTCCCTTGCCCTTATCTTCAGGAGCAATATTGTGTCTTTTGTTGGGGCGATGCTGATACTGGTGCTGTATGCCGTCTCTTCAGGCTTTACCAGGGATATCCAGAATGAATGGATTGCCAACGTACTTGATCCCTTTGGATTCAGGCCGGCGAGTATTCTCTCGAAGTACATGACCGTCGATGAAAAGAACCTGCATCCTGCACCGGTGTCCGGGCCGCTTCTAATGAACCGGCTACTGTGGATGGGGATTAGTCTTGTGCTTTTGTTTGTGTTGTACTGGAGGTTTTCGTTCAGCACGAAAAAGGAGAAGCGGGCAAAGAAGAGTAAGAAAGTGCTGAGAGAGGATGCTGTATCTATACCTGTAAGGACATATACTCCATCGGCTGCGGGCAAGCACTCGCTTTCGGCATTGGTGAAGCTCACTATATTTGAGTTGAAGTCTGTGGTGAAGAACCCGAATTTCATTATTATTTGCGCTATTGGTGTGATCAACCTGGTTGCTAGTCTTACCAGCTTTACCGGACAGTATGGCGCAGATCAATACCCTGTAACCTATGACGTGATAGATACTATCCGTGGCTCCTTTTACCTCTTCCTTATTGCCATCATTACATTCTATTCGGGAGTGCTGGTATGGAAGGAGAGAGACGCCAAGGTAAACGAGATACAAGATGCCGCTCCTGTTATGACCGGCTCATTGTTCACCTCGAAGGTCATTGCAATGATCATTACTATAGGATTGGTGCTGGCAGGTACTATCGTAGTAGGAATGGTTGCTCAGCTTTGTTTCGGCTACTTCAGGCTGCAGCCGGATGTATATATAAAGTCGCTGCTGGTGATAGACCTGCTCAGTTTTGCCTACCTGGTGATAGTAGCTGTCTTCTTTCACTACGTGATCAACAACAGGTATATCGCTTACTTTGCTTTTATCACGTTTGTGATACTAAATACGTTCATCTGGAATGTGCTGGAGGTAAGCACTAACATGGTCGATTACGGAAATACACCGAGTGTTACCTACTCCGATATGAATGGCTTCGGGCCATTTACAGTGGCTGTAGTATGGTTTAATACTTATTGGTCTTTGTTTGCATTGCTGCTTTGCTTTATTGCCTTCGCATTTTATGTGAGGGGCAGGGAGACTGCTTTTATGGCAAGACTTCGCGGTGCGGGAGGAAGGTTGCGGCAGGACATAGCCTGGATCATATTGGTCGGGGTGGTGTTTATTGCCTGCTCGGGATTTGTGTACTATAATACTAAGGTCCTAAACACGTATGACTCCAGCAAGGAGCGGGAACTGCAGAGTGTGGACTATGAAAAGAAATACAAAATGTTGGAGGGAGTTCCGCAGCCGAGATGGTATAAGCTGGACTATAAGATAGATCTCTATCCATATGACAGGGATATGTCTGTGGAAGTGCATGGCTGGGTGCGCAATATCTCCACTACACCTGTTTCTACCATCTACTTTAATCTGCCGGATATAGCGGACAGCATTCAATTAGTAGTTCCGGGGGGTACTGCGAAGCTGAATGACAAGCGCCTGAAGTTTCGGGCAGTGCAACTTAGCAGGCCTATGCGCCCGGGTGATTCTTTGCAGCTGGTGGTGAAGTTTAAGACAGAAACCAAAGGTTTTGAGAACGAGGTTAGCTTCACGGAGATCACACAGAACGGGACATTCTTCAATAGCGGACATATTCTGCCCTCAATAGGCTACGACCCCAACCGTGAGATGGCGGACAAGAACAAGAGGAAGGAGTATAAGCTGACAAAGAGGAGAAGAATGCCGGTGCTGAATGAAGCGGATAGCATGTCGCGGAGGAATAACTATGTGATACATGATGCAGACTGGGTGACGGTGAACACTGTGTTTAGCACAGCCAAGGACCAGATCGCGGTTGCTCCGGGAAGGCTGGTGAAGGATTGGCTGGAGGGAGACAGGCGTTACTTCGCCTATACCCTGGACAAGGCTTCCCTAAACTTCTATTCCTTTATCTCAGCGCGGTATGAAGTGGCGAGAAAGAAATGGAAGGGTATAGATATCGAGGTGTATTATCATAAGGAGCATGCTTATAACGTGCCCAACATGCTGAAGAGTATAGAGAAATCATTGGAGTACTATACTGCGAACTTTGGACCGT
>CAMPJV010000140.1 GCA_946886975.1 uncultured Taibaiella sp.
ATTTACAAGATAGTTTGGCTTCCTGCCAAGGAAAGGTCCACCAGAAGCGGTTAGGATGACCTTTTCGATGGTCTTCCAGTTTTCGCCAACGAGGCACTGATATAGGGCGGAGTGCTCACTATCTACAGGGATGACCTGAACACCTTTTTCGGCTGCCCGCTGCATGACGAGCTCACCGGCAACTACCAGCGTTTCTTTGTTTGCAAGGGCAATCTGCTTGCCGGCGTCAATAGCAGAGAGGATGGAGTCCAGGCCGGCAAAGCCAACGATGGCGCCGAGGACGGTGTCCACAGTGTCCCAGCGGACTACTTCGTTTAGCGCGGCGGGGCCGCTGAAGACCTTTACAGGGTCGGATGAAAGAGCCTCTTTGACTGTCTGGTATTTAGATTCATCTGTGATGACGACTGCATTGGGCTTGAATTGTTTTGCCTGCTCAATGAGCAGCTTTGCGTTGCTGTTAGCACTCAGGATTTCCACCTCAAACAAAGTTGGATTGGCAGATACCACATCCAAAGCCTGCGTTCCTATCGACCCTGTTGAGCCAAGTATGGCTAAACGCTTCATCCTATAATATTTATTGGGTTAAACAGTTTTAAAGAGGTCAAAGGTATTTCTTTTGGGAGTAAGAAATATGTTATAGATATGCCAGTATTAGTTATGGTGCGTGAACGTAATGAATGGTATGCTGAAGTCGGAGCGATAGGGTGGCGATAGGGCAGCGACAGAGCAGCGATAGGCTATCGATCGGGTAGTAAAGCCGTTGGAACTCCGTTGAAAACCCGTGGTAGGCCCAGTGAAGCCAGTGGGAAAAGGGTATTCAGGGTCTATAGAACCTCTATTGAGAGCGGGAAATGCGGTAGAGCTACTCTACGGGCATTTCGGCTTCTTTCCAGGCCTGTATGCCGCCATCGAGGTCGACAACTGTCTGAAACCCTTTATCTCTTAGGCTCTTTGCAGCCCTTGCACTCCGCCTACCTGAGTGGCAATATACATATACCGGCTTTTGCTTATCCAAATTGGCAGTGGCTTGTTCGAAGACTGCATCGTCGTTTATATCAGCAAGAGTGGCGGTCTTGATGTGCTCTTCCTGGTATTCCTCTGGTGTTCTGACATCGAGTAGCTGAACCTCCGTAGTCAATCCCTCTGCGAAGGTTTTTACATCTACCGTTTGGCTGTGTGAGCAACTGGCAAGGAATATGAAAAGAATGCTTAAAAACAGTCGTATTTGTGTCATGATATAAAATTACGACATTAAGACATTCGGGAGGCGGGTGCTGATGCTGAAATGCTTAGATTTACAGGATATAACTAATATCAAACATGAGAAAAGCTTTAAGCTTAGGAATATTGGTGTGCGGCACCTTCAGCAATATCAATGCCCAGGAGGCAGCGGAACATTCCGTGACATGCGCGCAAAAGCATGCTCAAAACGTGGCGCACGCGAAGATAACGGTGGCCAGTCCTGCAGAGGATGAGTATGACATGAAGTACGTTAAGTTTAACCTAAATGTTACCAACACGACGACGACGATCAGCGGAGATGTGACTACAGCGGCTAAAGTGGTTGTTCCGTCTATGAGTGCCTATGTATTTGAGCTGCATAATCTTTTCATAATAGACTCTGTGCTGTTCAATGGCCAGAAGGTGACTGTTAGCACCTCCGGGTACGTGCGGACCATTACACTTCAGTCACCCCTTCCGATGAACAGCAACTTTACCGCACAGGTGTTTTACCATGGGAATTCAGGTAATACGCAGAGCTTTCAGGGTCATGGGATCAGAAGGCAGCAATCACCTACATATAAGTCGCAAGTGACGTATACCCTGAGTGAACCCTACGGAGCGAAGGACTGGTGGCCTACAAAGCAGTCGCTTACTGATAAGATTGACTCGGCTGATATCTGGGTGACTGTTGCGGATTCTCTGAAAGTGGGCAGCAACGGAGTGCTGAAGAATGTAACGCCAATGCCTAATAACAAGAATAGATATGAATGGAGCACAAGGATCCCCATCGATTATTACCTCTTGTCCTTTGCTGCAGGTCCGTATATCGAGTACTCCACCTATGTGCATTTCCCGAATAGCACAGACTCGATGCTGTTCCAGAACTACATTTATAACAACCCAGCGGCCCTAACAAACTGGAAGCAAGAGATTGACTCAGTACCTGCAATGATCACGCACCTTTCCCAGCTATTTGGGAGGTATCCGTTCTGGAAGGAGAAGTATGGCCATAGCATGGCGCCACTAGGAGGAGGAATGGAACATCAGACAATGACTACACAAGGCACATTCGCTACTACTTTGTCTGTGCACGAGCTGGGGCATCAATGGTTTGGCGACAATGTGACCTGCGCGAGCTGGAAGGACATCTGGCTAAATGAAGGATTTGCCTCTTATTCGGAATACCTATATAAGGAACACTTCTGGACGCCAAGCCAGGCGTTCAACCATATGCTGGATGTGCACAATGACGTGATGCAAGACTCTGCGGGCAGTGTTTATGTGGATGATACTACCACGCATTCACGGATATTTGATAGCAGGCTGACATATGACAAAGGGGCGGCCATCGTGCACTCACTGAGATTCATGTTCAATAACGATAGTCTATTCTTTGCGGCCCTCAGAACGTATCAGAACACGTACAAGAACGGGACTGCTACCACTGAAAATCTGAAGCAAGTGACACAGCAGGTGCTAGGCAGGAACCTTGATACCTTCTATCAACAATGGATATATAAAGCAGGATACCCAGTGTATTCCGCGACGTGGAACCAGATAGGCAACAGTGTGATAGTGAAGCTGGAGCAAACTACTACGGACACATCGGTGGCTTTATTCCACACGCCACTGGAGCTTAGACTCTACTCTGGAACCGGGGACACCATTATCCGCGTAGAGAACAACAAGCCCAGCCAGACCTACTATTTTCAGTGGAACGAGACAATGGCAGGGATGTTTGTGGACCCGAATGACTGGATCCTGGACAGGACGACGTCTATCACGAAAGATATTACTTTACTGGGCGTAGGCGAGGTTGCTCAGGGAATGTTCAGAGTATACCCTAACCCAACAAGTAGCGATTGGAAGGTAGTGGACCTGCAAGATAACAGTGCGCTTGAGCTGACGGATATGAACGGGCGTGTAGTATACAAGGCCAGAGCGGACAAGGCGGCTGTGATTCCGGCAGCGCATCTGGCACCAGGAATATACTTGCTTAGGGTGAGCAACAGCAGATCTTCCTCCACGGTAAAATTGAGTAAGCAATAATTGATAGTGATGAAGCTTAGAGAACTCTTTTATTTAGCAGCGATATGCTGTGCATCTCCGGCTGCAGGACAGAGCCTGGCTCATAGCAGCGAGTCGCGACATTTGGTAAAGGCAAAGACAACAGTTGCATCACCTGAAGAAGACTACTATGACATACGCTATGTCAAGATGGAAATTGCCGCAACCAATACTTCGACAGCAATAGAGGGGCATGTGACAACGGTGGCAAGGGTGGTGGTGCCAACAATGACAGAGTACTACTTTGAACTGAGTGATCAGTTGGCAATTGATTCTGCTAAGATAAATGGTCAGATAGTGACCGTGACGCAGGTGAATACTTTCGTGCGGAAAGTAGCTTTGCCGACACCAATTGCGCAGAATAATTCTTTTACCGCTGAGGTGTTCTATCATGGCGCGCCAACAGGCGGAACAGGTTTTTTTACCAATGGTATTCTGAACCAGACAGATGCATCGATTCCGGTTCAGGTGACCCATACAGTGAGTGCGGCGATACACTCGAGGGACTGGTGGCCCTGTAAGCAGTCGCTGACGGACAAGATAGATTCTGCTGACATCTGGATTACTGTGCCGACTGGACTTAAGGTGGCAAGTAATGGCCTGCTGAGGAACGTAACACCCATTGGGCCTGGCCAGAACAGGTATGAGTGGGCATCGAGATATCCTGCTGATTACTACCTGCTGTCTTTTTCGATAGCACCCTATGCTGAGTACAATTACTTCATGCACTTTTTGAACAGCACGGACTCTATGCTTGTGCAGAGCTACATCTATAATGATCCTACTATTCTGCAGCAACACAAGGATGAGCTCGACTCGATAGGTCTAATCGTTAACCACTTCTCGGAAATATTCGGACGCTACCCTTTTGATAGGGAGAAGTTCGGCATTTGCTTAACGCCGCTTGGCGGAGGGATGGAAAATCAGACCATGGTTTCATTAGGTTCCCTGGATATTACATTAATTGCTCACGAGCTGGCGCACCAGTGGTGGGGTGATAATGTAACGTGTGGCAGCCTTAAAGACATGTGGCTAAATGAAGGCTTTGCGTCTTATTGTGAGCAGCTTTTCGTAGAGCACTTTCATGGAGTACCTGCGGCTCTGAGCTATAGGACACCAGTCTTCAACAGAGTGATGAACGGACCGGGAAGCAGTGGTGGCTCCGTGTATGTTAGCGATACAACAACTGAAGGAAGGATATACAGCTCGAGCCTGACGTATGACAAAGGAGCAGCCGTGGCTCATATGCTACGCTTTGTGATAAATAATGATAGTCTTTATTTTAAAGTGCTACAAGACTATCAGCAGCAGTTTGCCTATGGAACAGCCACTACAGAAGACCTGAAGACCCTTGCTGAACAGAACTCCAACCAAGACCTTGACACATTCTTTCACCAGTGGATATATATGGAGGGATATCCGACTTATAGTGCTACCTGGTTTCAGAATGGCAGCCAAGTCTTACTGAAGCTTTCGCACACAGCGAGCAAGCCATCATCGGTGCCTGTCTTCAAGCTGCCGATAGAAATGAAGCTTCAGTCTGGAGCAGGAGATACTACCATCAGGATTTATAACGATCACGCAGTTCAATACTATTCATTTCAGTGGACGAATAATATGACAGGTCTCCTAATAGATCCTAATAACCACATCCTGAACAAAGTTGGGAGTATAGCGACAGACCCAAACCTTGTGAGCGTCTCATCACCTCAGATAGAGAACATAGAAATTTACCCGAACCCTGCTGATAGTTACTGGACAGTGAAACACATTCCTATCAATTCTGAATTGATACTTATTGATATGTTCGGGAATCAAATCTGGAAATCTACCACGAAGGAAGCCACTGTGCAAATCCCTTCGGGAGCACTAAGACAAGGTACTTATATATTAACCATTTCATTCCAGGGGAGGACATTAAATTACCACCTAATGAGATAGAGGAGCTAAAAATAGGATGTTGAAGGCCGCCTCAAAAGGCGGCTTTTAACTTATATCCCCTGTGTCTATTTCAGTTAACTTTGAGTCTCATTTTTTAAATAGGAGCAACCGGAACAGTAATGGTTTTAGAGCACTTTAGCGATCTGCTTGAGCAAATTAAGAATCAACCTCTAGCTTCTTTAACCGTTGTTGTCAATCTTATCATCATTGAAAGTCTGCTGTCTGTTGATAATGCAGCAGTGCTGGCAACCATGGTACTTGACCTTCCCAAAGATCAGCGAAGGAAAGCATTAAAATACGGCATTATTGGAGCTTATTTCTTTCGAGGAATTTGTTTATTGTTTGCAGCGGTACTAATTCAGATCTGGTGGTTTAAGCCTGTAGGTGGGATATATCTGCTGATGCTGGCGATCCGACATTTCTTGTTTACGAAGAAAAAGGGCTCTGTTGAAACCATAGAGCAGGAAATCGACCAGAAGCATCAAGGATGGTTGTATAGAAAGACCCTGGGGGCGTTTGGGCCTTTCTGGGCCACAGTAATACTGGTGGAGATAATGGATCTTGCGTTCTCTATAGACAACGTGATTGCCGCGAATGCCTATACCAAGAATATTGTACTTATATGGGTGGGTGTTTTTATTGGAATCCTGGCCATGCGATTTGTAGCCACAGGATTTGTGAAGCTAATGGAGAAGTACCCATTTCTTGATACCTGTGCGTATCTGGTGCTGGCCATTCTCGGCACGAAACTTACGCTTGCCCTCGTTACGCATTTCTTCCCGTGCTCGGGTTTTGCGTTATTTATGGAAGGACCACAGGCCTGTCTTGCCGCTCAGGGGAGGACTCTTCCTCCGGGAGAGCACCCAACTGTATGGGGAGATATCATCACTTCCTTTATTAGCATTTTCATATTTTTCGTTCCGGTATTGACTTCATTGCTCTTCAACTTTCCAAAGAGACATAAGCTTTCCAGAGAATCAGATGAGGTACAGAATTGACGCTTTGTTAATGTCCTGTTAATCGCCGAGAGGTAATAAAGAGGTTGCACAAGGATGGCAATCTTTATGAAGAACAAAAGCTTATAAGTTTCTTGAAAGCTGAATATTTTTTAGAAGATAAATGATTGAGATTCATTTTTTAATTCTACTTTTATCAAGATCAGTAATCGAGAAGAGAGAGAATTTTTAAGGTAAGTGATGTTGACCGGAAGCCCGCTGTGTAGGAACTGATTATTTAAATAAGTAACCAACCAAATACTGCAATATATGAAAAAGTGCTTCCCGGCATTTAAGGCCGTGATTATGCTCATTACTGTCTTCTGTTTGGCAACAGGACAGTCGTATGGCCAATCTAAAGTAGGCCAATGGTACCTACAATCTGCGAGGACAATAGAGCCTCAAACGGTCGCTATATTTGAGCCATTGTACTTAGAAAGGCCCAACCCTTTAGTGACAAATTACCTGCAACTGAACTTAAATGAATTTTCATCGTTACTGACAAACAATGCGCCCCTGATAGATCTTTACATTCCATATGGTACAAGCACGGTAAAACTTAACCTTGCAAAAGTTAGTACTACGGCTTCAAC
>CAMPJV010000141.1 GCA_946886975.1 uncultured Taibaiella sp.
GTCCTTCGGTAGTGTCTGGTAGAGGCGGGTGCCTTTAGTTTTCCAGTCGATCATATCGTCGCTCACCGCTTTGATGATCTTGCCGGGGTTGCCCACTACCAGAGATCTGTTCTGGATCTTTGTATTGGCAGGAATAAATGAGAGCGCACCGATGATACACTCATCTCCTATCTCCACCTCATCCATTATTACACTGTTCATACCAATAAGCACGTTCTTCCCGATAGTCGCGCCATGGATAATAGCTCCATGACCTATGTGGGCTCCTTCCTTAAGCAACACCGTGACGCCGGGAAACATATGTATGGTGCAGTTTTCCTGAACATTACAACCGTCTTCTATTATTATTCCGCCCCAGTCGCCTCGGAGGGCCGCGCCTGGACCTATGTACACATCCTTGCCGATGATGACATTGCCGGTGACGGCCGCCTGTGGATGAACGAAGGCGGAGGGGTGAACAACGGGGATGAAGCCTTTGAAGGAGTAGAACATTCTGGAGTAATTAGGAGATGGTAAATGGTAGTTAGATGTAAGGCCGAAAGTAAAAAGATATTTTGTCTTGGGTGAGGAAGCTGCTTTTAAAGGCGGGGTGAATAGCGGGGACAAGCGGGGGAAAGGCGTAGTAAAGCCTTGGTAAAGCCTACGATAAGTCTGGGATAAGCCCAGGATGCCTCTGGAGTGAGCGTATGAAAATGGCCGTTGCTTTGCGGAGATAATGTGAGACTGGCTATGGCACGGGGTCGTAACCGCTTTTGCCCCAGGGATGGCAGGTGAGGAAACGCCGGAAAGCCATCAGTCCTCCTTTCCATGGCCCATATTTCTTAATAGCTTCCACACCATAGGCAGAACAGGTGGGGGTATAGCGGCACTTGGCTCCGAGGAGGGGAGAGATGAAGGCCTGGTAGAAGCGGATGAGCCAGGTAAAGAATATGGAAAAGATTTTATTCATGAGGTGGCCTCCTTTGACAGGCGTCCGATTCCTTTAATAACGGCTTCACTGATGGATTCATACGCGGGCATTTTCACGTCTGTGAATATAAGGAATACATGAAGCTGCACTTCCGGGGGGATTGCCTGATAGAGAGAATTCTTGTTTAGCCTCCAAGCTTCACGAAGAAGCCTTTTGATCCTGTTCCTTTGGGGAGCGAGACGGAACTTCTTCTTAGGCACTGAGAAAGCGACGCGAACGGGCGAGAGCTCCCCTTCTGTGCGCGCCAGAGAACGGTAAATGAACTTAATATTAGAAACAGAAAACGCCTTTCCTGTACGGAAAAGCGTATCAATATGCTGCTCGCGCTTAAGCCGCTCGTATTCTCTGAAAGTATTACGAATGGCGATTGAGTTTTCTGGTGAATTACTTAAGACGGCGCTCGTCTGACACTGTCAGCTTATGGCGTCCTTTACTACGGCGTGAAGCCAATACTTTACGACCATTAGCCGATTCCATACGTTTACGGAACCCATGGACTGACTTACGACGGCGGCGGCTTGGTTGGTATGTGCGTTTCATATTCTACTCTGATTTTTCCCGTATAGACGGGTTTTTAACAAGGGAGTGCAAAGGTAATTGATATATTGAAACCAACCAAACTTTAACGGAAGATATTGGAGCTTAAAACGTTGCAACCCCATGCCACTTGGTTGTTTTTCATGCTATGATACGCGGATATGTTTCCAGCCGAATGTCTTCCATGAACCTTACGGCGGGATCCCTGTGGCAAACCTGGTAGCGTACAGGCATAAAAAATGGGCTACCAATGAATGGAGGTAGCCCATTTTACAAGCTTGAAAACTACTAAGGAACTTTTATTCCGGGATATTTATTAGCATCTGCAGCTGGAACGGATGAACCATAAAACGCATTTATAGTTCTCAGGACTTCATTGGCTAACAGTGCATAACCTCTTGGAGTGAAATGAATACCATCGAGAGAGAAAGCAGTTCCGCTTATATATTGTGAGTTATAATCTACCCCATTGAACTTTACACCAGAGGCAATTGCTTTAAAGTAAGTATTCATGTCAACAAGGCCGAGATTGTATTTGATAGCTTCGTCGCGGATATAATTGTTGAAGCTCTTTGTCAGATCAGTTATTGCCTTTACCTCATCTGCCGCAAGGACGTACTTCTTTGGAATTGGCACTGCTGTTCCCCATCCGCCACATTTCAGAGAATCCTGGGGAGTAGACAAGAGAAGGTATTCACCATTCTTTATCTGCCTTCTGCCGCCGGGTACATCGCTATCCTGGATGATGAAGTTATTGGGGCCTGTTCTGAAAGTAATGCCTGACCCTGCATAGAGCCCGTTCAATGCTGTAGCCTGTGCCGTATCGAGGACCAGGCCATTTGCAGGAATGGTGGTAAAGAAAGGAAAAGAAGATATGTCAGGGATGTTCATGAGCACTCCTTTTGCGCCTCCGGCAGTCATTGACTGCACGATCTGGTCATACGCTGCAGAGAAGTTGGCAAAGCTGGTAAGGTTGTCCGGATGCAATGGCAGGATATTGCCTTCACCACCGGTCATTGCGTAGCCCAACACATCACTATTACCAAGCCACATAGTGAAGAAAGAAGGACTGGTCAAAGTGGCCTCGTCGAGGAGGGTGCCGCCTGTCATAGACTCTATTCTTCCGGCAAAGGGATTAAGAACTGCGTAGCCGGGAGTCACGTAGTCAATTGCCCTTGCCCCGGGGATACCGACATTATTGAAAGGTCCCTGTGCGGAAATGTTGGCCCCGTCACCAGGTGAGACTGCGCCGGAGGAAGGAACCGGACTAAGGGTCTGCATATTCATGCAATCCTGGGTAAGGCCTAGTACAAGCTTAGATGAAGGGAACCCCACATCACTTCCGAGCAGCGGCTGGTTGAACACCATAGGACCAAAGACGCCGAACTGCTCTGCGAGGATAGCGGGATAGGAGTTCGTCTGTCCGCTACGTGAAAGAGCTCCATCAGAAAAACCTGCTGTGAAAGCATCGCCCACAGCAACGTAAGAGTTAAAATCGAGGCCATTAGCGTAAGGAAGCTCTGAGGTAATGGACGGCTTACAAGCTGCGAAGCTGCAGAGGATGAAGCCGGCGAGTATATATGATCTTCTCATCAGGTAAGTAGTTTTGGGGTTAGTTAAAAATCGTAAGTAACACCTATACAAGGAATGATGGCTTTGGTCTGGTACTTACCATTAAAGTTATCTGGCTTATACTCCGCTTCTCTCTTTTCGGAAGCGCCATACTCAAGTGCGGCAAGAATAGTAACCTTGTCCGTTGGCTTGAAGGTAAGGCCGCCTGAAACTTGCCAACGATCTGCATCGGGAAGATCAGGAGAAACGAAGCCATCTGCAACAGGAGTAGGATCGTATGCAGCGCCTGCCATGACTGCTAATCTGTCGTTTACGCTGTAGTGCGCTCCAAGACGCAGAGACATTGTGTTCTTATACAGGCGAGGAGCACTTCTGTCCTGTAAGACCGGCGTATTGTCGGCGAAGTCAAACTTGAGGGTATCAAAAGACTTCCAGCCAACGAAGTTTACATCTGCAGTTATGGTCAGATCGTCTATGGGCTTGACACCTACACCAATGGAGAACACTGAAGGCAGCTGCACCTTGGTTTCGAAAGCGGTATTTGGGAAGCTTGATTGCAATGCAGTGGGCACATTGAACGTCGCGTCGCCATCTTTTACCTTCATTTCCACCTGAGAGCGATAGTTAAGGCCTACGTGAATTCTTTCACCCGCTTTTACATGAACGCCGAGGTTTACGCCTACTCCGCTACCCTTTCCTTTCAGCTCACCGAAGCCGTCCTTGCCGTTCTGGTCCTGGATAGGAATAGCGCTTTTGAACTTCACATTTCCTGTGGCATAAATGAATCCGCCACCAAGACTTACGACGTCGTTGATCCTGTAGCTGACCGTAGGCTGAAAAAAGATGGTCTGCATGCTGATGGACTGAACGACGTAGCGACCTTCCCAATCATCATCCCATGAAAGGCCGCTACCGAAGGGTGTATAAATGCCCAGGCCCACGCCCAGCTTACCACCCTTTTTTATTGGGCCGCCAACGTAGACGTTGAAAGGCGTATATACCTTGGACTGGGAGGCCTGAGAGTATCCACCAGTAGGTGTCTGCACATATTTGGTATTGATCATGAGGAACTGAACGCTTGCGTAAGCCTGCATGCCCTTCAGTCTTGATAATCCGGCAGGGTTATAAAAAATAGTAGAGGCATCCCATGGTACAGCCGTACCGGTACCTCCCATAGCAATCTGTCGTAAGCCCTGAACGGCTACCTGGAAGCCAGCACCGTAAGACATTGAGGCAGAGAGCAGCAATGCAATTAAACTAAGTGCATGTTTTCTCATAAAGAAACAATTTAGCGTGAAATAATGGAGTTAATAAAATAATAGCGAAGAGAAAGTTTACGAAAAGTAGAATTAAAATCCATGATTTGCAAGGGGTCTGGATAAAATTAGCTCATAGCTACACCTGCAGTGGCGATACTTAGCCTTACCCCAGGGGCGGCAAGCAAAGCAAGGGCACACGCCTCCAGAGTAGCCCCTGTCGTAAGGACATCATCCACGAGTAGAAGATGTTTGCCTTCTACAGCTTTACATTCTTTAAGAGCAAATGCCTTGCTAACGTTGTTTATGCGCTCTTCCCGACTCTTATCCGTCTGGCTTTCTGTGTGCCTGGTACGGGTGATAATGTTTGCAAGAACGGGCACGTTCAATATCTCGGATATACCCTCTGCTATTAAAGCGCTCTGGTTATATCCCCGGGCAAACTGTTTCCTTTTATAAAGCGGAACGGGAACAATGGCCTCAACTTGCCAGTTTTGATATTTAATTGACCTGCCAAGTTCCTTTCCAAAGTAAACTCCGATATGCTCCCTGTCTTTATACTTAAGGGCGTGAATAAGGTGCTGCATCAGGCTGTCCCTGGTGAAGTATGCCAGGGAGGTAGCATGAATAAATGGGACCCTGCCGGAGAGCCGGGAAGCGGTCTCGTTGTCCGGAATGTGATGATAGTTAGTTCGTGCCAGAAAAGTTTCACAACTGAGACATATAACAGCCTCACCCCTGGTCAGTGACTTTCTGCATCCTTCACAAAGTCGGGGATAGAACAGATGAAGTAAACCTGAGCCAATAGATGTGATAGCAGACTTCGAAAAGAGGCTTCTGGTCCCAGACGCGAGGCTCATACCGGACAAAAATAATAATGGTGGGATAATTACTCAACTGCTAATTAAGCACATCAGCTGAAGAGTAATTTATATACATCTTCTACTTTATTGACAGCTTTCACTTCTATGGTGTAGTTCTTCTTATCCAGACCTTTTATGTTTGCCTTAGGGATAAAGATGGCATCCATTCCCAACTTATCGGCTTCGGCTATCCGTTGGTCTATTCTATTCACAGCTCTTATTTCGCCCGAGAGACCGATCTCACCAACAAAACAAATATTTGACGGAAGCGCTCTGTCCTCGTAAGAAGAAAGCAAGGAGCATACGACCGCCAGCTCTATTGAAGGATCTTCAATCTTTAGTCCTCCGGCAATATTGACAAATACATCTTTGGAGCCGAAGTGAAAGCCTCCTCTTTTTTCCAGTACTGCAAGCAGGAGCTGGAGACGCCGGAGGTCTAAACCGCTGACCGTGCGTTGGGGGGTTCCATAAACAGCAGTTGTAGCCAGCGCCTGAACTTCGATCATAAGTGGGCGCAGTCCTTCCATTGTCGCTGCGATGGCAATGCCGCTAAGCGGCTCATCATGCTGGGATAAGAGGATTTCTGAGGGGTTGGTTACCGGGCGCATTCCTTTCGTGACCATTTCATAGATGCCTAATTCTGATGTGGAACCGAAGCGGTTTTTTAGGGTGCGCAGTATCCGATAAGCATAATGACGGTCTCCCTCAAACTGCAAGACAGTATCCACCATATGTTCCAGAACCTTTGGACCTGCGATAGAACCTTCCTTTGTAATATGTCCGATAATAACCACGGGTATATTGCTGGCCTTGGCAAACCGCTGCAGTTCAGCGGCACACTCACGCACCTGAGACACGCTGCCTGCCGCTGACTCAACGTAGGGCGACTCAAGCGTTTGGATGGAGTCTATAATAATTAGCTGGGTCTTTACCTTTTTTATCTCCTGGAAAATTGTTGTGGTGTCCGTTGCGTTGAGCAGGTAAAGGTTATTGTTGGTAGTGCCGATTCGCTCCGCCCGTAGTTTGATCTGCTGAGCGCTTTCTTCGCCACTTACATAGAGCGTTATGATATTCTTCCATTCAAGTGCTGCCTGGAGGAACAAGGTAGACTTTCCAATTCCGGGTTCACCTGCAACAAGAATGACGGAGCCAGGAACCATTCCCCCACCAAGGACACGATTTAACTCAGGGTCCTGTGTTTGAATTCGTGTTTCATCCTGGGCAGTAATCTCGTCGAGCTTGTGCGCCTTTCTTTTTTCCTTGTGATCATCATCCATCCAGATGGCCTCGCCTCTGCTTTTTGCATCGCGCTCTTTTATTTCCTCGACGAAGGAATTCCACGCGCCGCAAGACGGACATTTACCTGTCCATTTTGGAGTTTCATAACCGCATTGCTGACAGAAAAAAGCACTCTTGATCTTAGCCATGATTGTAAAACGGTCAAAAGTAAAAAGACGGAAGAAGAATGATTTGGATAATTTGAGAGAGGATAGCGTGAATTGGGAAAGAACGAGATAAAAAAAGAGCCACTGGAGGAATCCGGCGGCTCTTACTTACTAACCCATTAAATTCAC